>DAORJS010000079.1:0-10023 GCA_035439185.1 Chitinophagaceae bacterium | reverse complement strand
TTTTCGGGTTTGTGTTGCACAATCTTTCTCCATACCAGCAGTCCTTTGTTCACCCACACTTTTACAGAAGCTGCTTCACTGAAAGTGCCGCGTTCCATATTAATAGTAAGTTGGATGGAATCTTTTTTGGCGGGAATGATATAGCGAAAGGGCTGATAACCTACACAGGTGATCAATAGGGTGTCTGAGGGCCAGTTGTTGAGATAGAACCTGAACTGTCCAGCACTGTCGGTGAGTTTGCCTACCGTACTGTTTCCGAACCTGACTGAGGCAAAGGGGATTTTTTCTTCACTATTCGCATCCTGCACCTGTCCGCTGATAAACTTTGCCTGTCCTATACCATTGGCAGAGAACAGAATAAGTAGGGAAAACAATAAAATATTCCGGACGGGTAACTGTTGGTTCATTCTTAATTAAAATTACAGCCTCCGGACAGATTTTGAACTGTTAATTAATAATTAAGCATCATGAGTTGGTAAAAAATGTTTGGAAATATGCCATTACCCTATTTACTTTGTATTACAAAGTGCTTTTTTATGGAGAATACCAAACCCCAACAGGCAGGCAGCCGGCCGGAACAGGCGCTGGAAGATATCAGGCAGATGATGGAAAGGAGCAGTCGTTTTATCTCCCTGAGCGGACTGAGTGGAGTGGCCGCTGGTATTTGTGCCCTGGGAGGTGCCTGGGTAGCAGGAGAGATGATACAATCTTATTATGGCAGCTATAACAGCCGTGGATTTTTTACCGGGGATGATTTCAGCCGATTAAAGATCAAACTGATCGGATTGTCTGTGATCGTTTTTATCCTGGCCTTTTGTTCTTCTTTTTATTTTACCTGGCGAAGGGCCAAAAAGCAGGGGGTATCACTTTGGGGGCCGGTTTCCAAACGGGTGTTCTGGAATATGATGGTGCCCCTGGTAGCCGGGGCAGCTTTTATTCTGGGAATGTTACGTTATGATGACTGGAGTTATGTGTCTTCTGCCTGTTTGCTTTTTTACGGACTTGCCCTCATCAATGCCAGCAAGTACACGTTTACTGATATCCGGTATCTGGGCTATTGTCAGATATTACTCGGACTCGTGAATATGTTTTTCATCGGGTACGGGCTTTATTTTTGGGCTGCTGGATTTGGTGTACTCCATATCCTGTACGGACTGATCATGTGGAAAAAATATGAGAAGGAGTCCAACTGAAATCTGTGAATAGTAAGTAATTCAAGGAGAAAAGCTGATGAAGAATCCGATCAATGGTTTGAATAAAGTATTTGAAAGCAGGATCCGTCTGGGGGTCATGAGCATCCTCATGGTCAATGAAGAGGTAAACTTTAATGAATTGAAACAGATGCTGGAAGTAACAGACGGGAACCTGGCCACGCATTTGCTCAGTCTGGAAGAAAACGGGTATATCCGGGTGCACAAAGGTTTTATTGGTAAGAAAACCAATACCACTTATGCGGTCACCCGTGCCGGCGAAAAGGCATTCAGCGAACATATTGCAGCACTCGAAGCGATGATCAGGGGCGTTAAATAATTTTTTTTGTAAATACACTTTGAAATACAAAGTACTTTTTAAACATGGAAACACAATCACCCACCCCGACAGAGGCCGGTACAGCCGGCACCATTATTCAGTCCATCTGGGACAAAGGAAAATTATTCATGAAAGCAGTCATCATTTTTTTGATGGCGCTTTTTCTCTGGCTGCCAACCACCCTGATCATGAACATGGTCCGGGAAAGAGAATCCCGGCAGAAAGAGGCCATAGCGGATATCAGCAGTAAATGGGCCAGCAACCAAACGGTCATGACACCGGTATTGATGGTTCCCTATACCGAAAGCAGTAAGGATGAGAAAGGCAATATCACGACGATGAAAAAGAATGCTTATTTCCTGGCGGGAAATGCAAGCATCAGGGCAAGCGTATTTCCGGAAAAAAGATACCGCGGCATTTACCAGGTAATTGTCTATCGCAGTGATATTTCCATCAGCGGGTCATTTGGTCCACTGGCTTATGATGAATTGAAAATACCCGCTGCAAATATGCTTTGGGAGGAAGCCACCCTTCTTTTTAAAGTCACAGATCAGTTGAAGGGAATTAATGAAGATATTGCTGTACAGTGGAATGACAGCAGCTATTCCTTTTTGCCACAACCATTGGGCGCTTCTCATTTTTCAGATGCCCTGATGGCAGCTGTGCCCTTGAGTATTGAAAAAGCAGGATTGGAAAATAAGTTCCGGTTAAAATTTTCGCTTAATGGGTCAGAACAATTATTATTTGCTGCTTTGTCCCGGGATACCAAAATCGAGATGAGTTCCTCCTGGAGCAGTCCGAGTTTTTCCGGTATTAAACTCCCTGATACCCGCGAAATCAATGATTCGGGCTTTACGGCCAGATGGCGTTATCTCAACCGGTCCATGCCGCTGGTCTGGAAGGATACGGTCTATCCCACGGAGCAATCGGCCATGGGGGCTGATCTGGTGATTGCGGTTGACAGTTACGATAAAACATTGCGATCCGTAAAATATGCCCTGCTCTGTATCATCCTCACTTTTGCTTCTTTCTTTCTGATAGAAACGATTTACAGAAGGCCGCTGCACCTCTTGCAATACGGACTGGCAGGATTGGCTCTGGTCTTATTTTACACTTTGTTGTTATCCATCTCCGAGTACACTTCTTTCAATCTTGCTTATTTAATCGCAGGTATATCCACCATTACACTGGTAGGCTGGTATGTGGGCAGTATCATGCGATCGGGGAAACTGGCAGCTTTTATCAGTCTGGTGCTGGGTGTGGTCTATGCCTATATTTTCACCATTATTCAATTGCAGGATTATTCTCTTTTGATGGGCAGTATTGGTTTGTTTGTGGCACTCGCGATCATCATGTATTTCTCCCGTAAACTTCAATGGTCTTAAATAATTGTCTATGAGAAAATGGTTAATTCGTTTACGTTCTGCCATCCTGGTTTATCTTACCCACCGGATTGCTTTACCCGTTTTAAAATTGGCAAGAAGGCCGATCGCCTTCAACTGGTCAGAACTGGATCTGTACCAGTTACCGGAGGGCACATTGGGTCATGATCTGTACCAGTTTCTTGAGAAAAGAAATCTGGGTCTGCTCAAACATTATGCGCGGCATGATATCAAACATGTATTACTGGGTTATGATACCACGGATGTGGGGGAAGCCTGTCTGCAATGTTTTATGATGGGCAACGGGCGGCTTTCCTTCCCCGTTTTGGCCACGGTGATCTATAGTTTTGTGACCATGCCCGAACACTGGAGTAAAATGAAACAGGCTTATCGGGAAGGCAGGAGATGTGCGTCTTTTCATCACTGGCAGTGGAATGAACTGATGTCTGTACCCACTACTGAATTAAGAAGTAAAATTTTTAAAACAGCTCCATGAGAAACCCTGTTCCTGCCATCTGGCTCCTCGCCAATTTGTTTCATCCGGTTATCCTGGTGACCTGGTTTGGTGATTGGAATTTTACGCTCAACAGTGAGGATATTGGTATCGCCATGATGGTCTTTATCTATGCATTTCTGTTTTCACTGCCTTCGCTTTTCATGGGCTTTATTATGGAGTATCTCATTTCAAAAACGGTAACAGATAGAACCAATCGTTATTTGTGCTGGTTGTTCTTCTCGCCGCTGATCGCTTTATTGAATTGGGTTTTAGTGGCTTCACTTTTTGGGGGTTGGCTTCATTGGCGGGAATTGTCGCTGGCCATCCCCTCCATGATTGCCGTAGTGCTGGCCTCGCTGATCAGGTATGCTTCCTTCCTGAAACAGGAAACAACAACCGAAAAGAATGAACATGAATCCGAACCAATTGTATAAATCAACCGGTTTTTCCTGGAAGAAAAGAGGGCAGAGTATTGGCTTTGCCCTGCAGGGGATGCTGTTATTTTTTAAAAAGGAACATAATGCCCGGTTACACGGATTGGCAACGATACTGGTATTGCTGCTGTCTGTTTATTTCCGGGTAAATGTATATGAAGCCATCGCTCTGACCTTGTCCATCGGCATGGTATGGGCCGCAGAAATTTTTAATACTTCAATTGAACGAATCATGGATTATCTCTCCAAAGAAAAGCATCCCGCTATTAAAATCATCAAGGACCTGGCGGCGGCTGCTGTGCTGGTGACTGCATTGACCGCCCTGCTGGTCGGGGCCTTTGTCTTTATTCCTAAAATAATTGCTGTATGGTAGTCTTGAAACTTTTTTTAAAAAAATGGAACTGGAAACCACTGGGATTAACGGAATGGTTATGCCTTTCCGCAGCTTTTAGTGTCTTACTGCTCATGGCCAGGGTGCTTGTTACCGGAGAGTTGACTTATCTCTTTCTTCCCTGGAATCTTTTTCTGGCATTTATTCCGCTCTACATCACCAACAAGATGCAACAGGATATCCGTTTGCTGGAGAAGAAATGGCTATTCATTGTATTGTTGTTGATATGGATACTCTTTATTCCGAATTCATTTTACATCATCACCGATTTATTTCATTTAACACATATTGATTCAGCCCCCAAGTGGTTCGATCTGCTGATGATTTTTTCTTTTGCCTGGAATGGTTTGATCCTGGGTATTCTGTCCGTTAGAAAGATGGAATTATTTGCCAGTCTCCAATTCGGAAAACCGGTTTCTCATTTATTTGTCTTTGTGGTGATGTGGCTTTCTGCCTTTGGCATTTATATTGGCCGTTTTCTCCGCTTTAACAGCTGGGATGTGTTGGCGAACCCATTTTCATTGATGTCTGAAATTGGTGAAATGATCCTGCAGCCGCTGGAGCATGGAATTGCCTGGGGGATGACGGTTTGTTATGCGGCTTTTATGAGTCTGGTGTATTTTACCGTGGGAAAGATGAGAGGTTAGGCTTGTCCGCCCTAGCCTTGGCGAAGGCGGGAATTTGGTATTAGGAATTGGGTATTGCTTCGCCCGCTGTAGCATTAGTGGAGGCGGGGAGATTGAGAGATTGAGATATTAGGATATTGGGATATTTAGATATTGGGAGCAAATTGAACATTGAACATTGAATATTGAGCATTTTCATAAAGAGATAATAAAGCTCATTTCCTTTCAATACTAATGATATAAATAAAAAGCCGGAATCTTTATCCCGGCTTTTTATTTGAAATGAATTAAAAGTCAAGTCCCATGGCAACATACCACTGCGGTTTTCCTTTGAATACACCGTTCATCTGCCAGGCTGCATCTACTCTCATAAAATATCCCAGCAGGGTGCTTCGGGCACCGAAACCATAGCCACCGGCAAAGGGGCCGATACCACCAGCTTTTACTTTAAAGGTCAATGGCGCGGAAACATAAGTTACATTCGGCCTTTCAATTTTATCGTAGGCGCCGTTCCAGGCTGTACCCAGGTCCACAAACTGAACGATCTGGAAATTACGGAGGAAGGCATTGTTGATTGGTTTATTGAACAGGGAAGTAAATACCGGAACCCTGATTTCACTGTTGATGACCACGGCATTATTTCCATTGGCTACATTTTGTTTGAAGCCCCGCAGGTTAACGGCCAGTGTCTGATAGGCATAGTTGCCATCGGGATCAGGGGTGTTATTGGCATCGAAATAACGGAATGAGCCATCTGCTTTCTGGTTGTTACCAAACATCAGCCAGTTATCAACGCCACCGAGATAGTAGATCATTTTCTGATTACCCCAGGAGAAATCACCGGCTGCACGTACTGCCCAGGTGATATTCCGGTAAATGGGCAGGTAATGTCTTCCGTCAAAACCAAAATTGAATGTAGTCGGATACTTTTTACCTGTAGATGGTCCAGTGGTTTTGATCCGGGCATTCACATCCATATAGACTTTCCAGCGAAGACCATTCCAGATATTCAGTGTGGGCGTTATGGCATCATCATGAACAAATTCGATATGGCTCAGTAAATATTTTTCTTTGATATCTTCCAGTTCCAGGGAAAGTGGTGTGAAATCATTGGCCAGAATGACCAGTTTATCACTTCTTACCCCGGCATTGATGCGAAGACTCTTGATCTTGCTGAATGGATAACTCACCGTGGCCTGGTACAGATTGGAATATTGTTTAGCATTGAAATCGCCCAGATTGGTTGATACCGCACCGGAAGCACTGCTGCGATAATAAGTGATACCATAGTCAATCCTCTTTTTGAGGTATTGAGTGGTGAAGACATATTCATTATTCTCCAGGTCCGGACTGATCCGGAATCCACCGGCAAATTTCCAGTCTTCCATCAGGTCGGATGTACCCACCCGGATGATTCCATTGAGCGGATCACCATTGCTCAGCTGGATCGGGCCGGCTCCTCCGCCATAAGGCTGATAACGGGTCACCAGTACATTATTATTGAAACCGCTCACGAGATAATCGTTAAAGAATTTCGGCGGACGGTATTCCCAAACCTTGGCTTTTTTGAGGGTGGATTCTTTGACTACCATTTCACCGCTCACCACTTGTCCGAGTTTGCTGCTATCGGTTTTTTCATCCTCAAATCCACTATTGAAAAAATCCTTTTGTTTCCTGGAGAGCGTATCTGTTTTAGGCGTGATGAGGGCTTCCTTACGCACGGCTTTCTTTTCTTCTTCAATCACTTTTCGCATGTATTCGGTTGGCCGGGCAGTTACATTTCTTCTGCGCAGCGTGGTCTCATCCACTTTCAGGCGGTAGAGTAATTTGGTATCTCCCAGTTTTACCACTTCGCTCACCATCTGGTTATCACCGGCTGTTCTGGTTTCCAGCATACTGCTCTGGTAATTGGTCAACGGGAATACATAGGAAGAATCATTGGTGATGGAGACATAGCCCACAGAATCAATATCGGTTTTGCTCCATTCTTTCAGCAGACTATCCACTTCTTTTCTGGGTGGATTCCGTAATACTTCGTCACCGATAAATACAAGAGTGTCCAGTCCGGCTCTCTCAGTAGTAAAGAAACCGGCATAGCGGTTATTGACGCCATTTTCATCACTGACGAATGTAAAATGCGACTGATTGTATTGGGAAGGGAAACGGGCATTGCCGCGTTTCAGATCTGTGAGTTTGGAGAGTTGTTTGAATTCTGATTTATTCCAGTTATCAACCAGATAAATATTGAAATGTTTGCCGGGTAATGAATCATCGCTGCTGGCTGCTAATGCAGAAGGACGGTTACTGGAATACAGGATACCAGTCTTATTAGGGAAGGCCACAAAGGAGGGATCCAGGTCATCATATACGTCATTGGTCACCTGCTCGAATGTCTGTTTATCTATTTTGTATACATAGATATCGGTCTGTCCACTCCGCACCCCACTGAATAAAAGGGTATTATTATCCAGCATGTATTTCATATCCTGGATCTGGTCAAATTTTTCATCCAGTTCATGCTTCCAGAGTTTGTTGCGGTTGATCAGGTCATAGACAAAGAAATTTGTCTTGCCTTTATCGTTGTACAAGACCGCCAGTCTGGTGCCTTTACCATCCCAGGCCAGCAAGGGATAATTGGGATGCAGGTCGGTTTCGCGGGTACGTACGCCCAGTTTCAGCAGGACTTTACGGTTGACAAAATTTTCCATGAGCACCACCTGGTAGCGGCCCTGTTTGTATTCAGTAACTGCATAAGTAAAACTGCGGGGAAGGGGATTGGCATTAAAGCGGATAAAATCTTTTTTGCCGATATCTTCTGAAACGGATAATTGCCCTCTGGGTGTATTTCTTCTGCCACGGATATCTTTAAAATAACGCTCCTGCACTTCGGTCATGAAGTTTTGCAGCAGCTTCTTGAATTTCATCCTGGCGATTTTATTCGACGCATTATTCAGATTCCGGTAGATTCTGGAGAGGTAGAGAAAATAAGTGGTCTTGTTTTTGCCGTACTTATCTGCCACATATTTCCAGAATGCATGACCGGCCAGCAGGGGTTTGTCAAAAGCAAAATGGTAGAATGTTTTGTATTCGCCATTCAGCATCACACCCCGAAGGTCATCATCCAAACGGTTATTCCAGTTTTCAGCAGCGAAAGCAATATAACCGTCAGTCAGCCATTTCGGTAAATCGAGCAGGGCCTGATTGGCGGCAAATTCGCCCAGATCATCGCCGAAAAGCAGGTTGTCCACCAATACTTTGGCAATACCCTCCCGGATCTGCCGGCGGAGATTATCATGGTTGCCATCGAAGTAAACAATCATTTTATTATTGACCAGTTTGGTCACACCACCGGTGTTCTGCCAATCAATCCCCAAACCAATATTGGATTGCTGCATTTCGTCATAGTTGTTATACACGACAATGTTGATCCGGCGTTGGGATCCGTATTCCACAAATTCTTCAATAGAAGGAAGTTCCTGTTCGGCTACCTGGGCAACAAATTTGCCAAGACCCAGTCCATCCTGACTGAAATAGGTGTTGAAATTTTCTGTCTGATAATATTTCCATTTGAATTTCTGGTATTGCACACGGTTCTTGCCAAACTCAACGGTATTAACCTGTGCAGTTGCAGTTTGCAGGAGGGCAAGGGAACCAATCGTCAGCAGGGGAATAAGTTTCTTCATAGCGTCTTTATTGAGCCGGGAAAAGGAGAATCGTATAAAACAGGCAGGCAGCTGCCGGAAACCATTTTTTTGTTTCCATTTTTGCTGAAAAGGAAGGTAAATAGCCGATCCTCCAGCCCTGTTTCCCGGAAATCCTTTTTAATCCGTATAATCGTAGTTCTAAATTAAGGAAAACCATCCATGTTATCTGTTAAGTCCTTCACTTTTAGCCCTGTCCAGGAGAATACCTACCTCCTTTATAACGAACAGAAGCAATGTTGCATTATTGATCCGGGCTGTTATTTCCCGGAAGAAAGGGAGGAATTAAAAACGGGCATTGAAAAGACAGGGCTTAACCCCGTTTTGCTGCTTAATACCCACTGCCATCTTGACCATGTTTTTGGCAATAAATATGTGGCAGAAACCTGGGATTTGCCCCTGCATATCCATCCCAAAGAAAGGCCGGTACTGGATTTTGCCCCCCAATCCGGAAAAATGTGGCAGCTACCCTTCGACAACTATGATGGCCCCCTGGTTTATCTGGAAGAAGGAAAAATCATCAAAATCGGGGAAGATGAGTTGGAAATCCGTTTTGTACCTGGTCATTCACCCGGAAGTCTGGCTTTTTACCATGCGGCCGGCGGTTTTATTATTGGTGGCGACCTCTTATTCCGGCTGAGTGTGGGCAGGACCGATCTGCCGGGTGGGGATTTTGAAACCCTGTCTAATAGTATCCGGACGCAATTTTATTCCCTGCCGGATGAGACCAAGGTATATTCGGGGCATGGACCGGTAACAACGATCGGGTATGAGAAGAGGAATAATCCGTTTGTGAGTCAGCCTTGAGTCGGCCCCCGTCCCCTGAAGGGGAGACGTGAGTCGACCCCCGTCCCCTAAAGGGGAGAAGAAAGTCGCGAGTCAAGAGGCGTTATTTCTTTGTAGCGGTGACTATCGAATGGTAAAGTGAGTTCCAATCTCCCGCCTTCGCTAAAGCTTCGGGGGGCAAGCAATATCTGAATATCTAATATCCAATACCCCACCTCCGCTATAGCTACAGCGGGTGAAGCAATACCTAATACCCAGTATCTAACCCCTCTTCTATTTCAATATCAGCTTAGCCACTTTGGGGTCAATGATCACTGCATCATGTTCAAAATCGAGTTTGATCCGCCATTTCTGCATGGTGGTGGCACCGATAATTACTTCTTCTGAAAGCCGGGGTACAACCATGAATTCGTCACTCAGATTTATTTCATTCACTTCGAAATCCAGGCGCATGCCGTTTTCTACTTTCAGGTATTGATTTTCAGAAGCCGTGCCGAAATACCTTGATTCGGGCAAACGATCCAGTAGTCCGACTTGAGCAGCGAGATCTTCCCGGATACAGGAATAAGTACTGCCTGTATCAAAAAGGGCATATAATTTTTGCTCGCCCAATGAACCTTTAAATGCTATCGGTATTCTGATGATCATGAAATAAAATTAGAACATTCCGAAAGGAT
>DAORJS010000078.1:0-10067 GCA_035439185.1 Chitinophagaceae bacterium | reverse complement strand
GCCCCGAAATGAACAAGTAGACTCAGGATCCGGCTGATATCTCCTCTTTTACTGCTGCGGGTATATAATTTACCATCACTATAAGTGCCTGCCCCTCCTTCTCCAAAACAATAATTACTGTCGGGGTTCACGATCCCTTCCCGGTTCAAGGCAGCGAGATCCCTGCGGCGGGCCTGCACATCTTTTCCTCTTTCCAGGATCAGCGGACGAATACCGGCTTCAATCAGCCGGAGGGCAGCAAACAAACCGGCAGGTCCGGCGCCAATCACCAGCACGGTTTTATCAGCCTGGTGAACATCCGGGTAATGAAATTCCTGTAATTGTCTTGGGATAAATGGTTCGTTGATATAGGCCTGCAGGCTCATTTGCACCCAGGCTTGCTTTCCACGGGCATCAAGCGATTGCCGGGTGATCGTATATCCACTAATGGCGGTTTCCGGTACCGCAACGGAGGCTGCGATATAACGTTTAACCGTTGATTCGTCGGCTGCTTCTGCCGGCTTGAGTTTTATAACAAGTGTTTGTTGCATGGCGAGGTATTTATCCTGCAATGGCGGTAAAGTTGCAAATAAATTCCGGTGATTTTGGAGCTTTATTTTTTGTGGCGGCCATAAAAAAATGATACCTTCAAAGCACCACCAAATTATGAGAAAGAATCCGTCTGCCATATTCTTAGCCCTGCTATTATTGTTTACAGGATATTCCTGTACTACCAGCTATCAGACCTCCGCATTACAATACAAATCCTATCGCATTTCAGATGGACAGCAAAAGGACTCTTCTCTGCTGACATTTTTAAAGCCTTATGGGGAACAGGTCAATAAAACCATGAATGAAGTGGTGGGTGTGGCGGCGATCAGTCTGGATAAAGCACAACCGGAATGTACACTGGGTAATATGATGGTGGATGCATTTATGACCATGGCTGCTGAAAAATACAATACCAAAGTAGATGGGGCCCTGGTGAATTTTGGCGGGATCCGGTTGACGCAATTGCCCAAAGGAAATATTACCACCGGAAAAATATTTGAGCTGATGCCTTTTGATAACCTGCTCCTCTTGCAGAAAATGAAAGGATCTGTATTACAGCAGGTACTGGATCTCGCTGCAGCCAAGGGCGGATGGCCGCTGGCGGGTATCACGATGCAGATACGTGATAAGAAAGCAGTGAATGTCAAAGTCGGTGGTCAGCCGCTTGATATGAATGCTACTTATACTATTGCTAATTCAGATTTCATCGCCAATGGCGGTGATAATGCAGATATGCTTCGCACAATCCCTCAGATTACCAACGGCTACCTGATGCGGGATGCGATAATAGATTATATCAGGAAGCATAAAGCCGAAGGAAAAGAAATCAGTTCAACCATCGAAAACCGGGTAACCAATGCACAGTAGAAAAAGTTTTATCCGAAAAGCCGCGATGTCGGCCGGTGCCGTACTGGCCGGTCCCACCCTGATGGAGGCAGCAGCATATATCAGTCCTTACCGGCTGACTATTTTACATACCAATGATACCCACAGCCGGCTGGAACCCTTTCCCATGGATGGTGGCCGGAATCAGGGCCTGGGTGGTATTGCCGGTCGTTCGGCACTGATTCAAAAAATCAGGGCAGAAGAAGAACAGGTATTGTTACTGGATGCCGGTGATATTTTCCAGGGAACACCCTATTTTAATATTTATAAAGGAGAACCCGAGATTAAAGCCATGGCCGCCATGCAATATGATGCCTGTACCATCGGGAATCATGATTTTGATGCGGGGATGGAGAATCTGGCCACACAATTGACTCGACATGCGAATTTTCCAATGCTGGTTGCCAATTATGATTTTACCGGCACCCCCATGGAACAAAAAACACAACCTTATAAAGTATTCAAAAAAGGGAAATTGAAAATCGGTGTTTTTGGTGTAAGTATTGAAGGCCGTGGATTGATTCCTGATACTTTATTTGGTGCCACCAAATACCTTGATCCTGTACAAAAAGCCAATGAAACAGCAGACCTGCTTAAAAGGTCAGAAGGCTGTGATATGGTGATCTGTTTATCACACCTGGGTAATAAATATACTGATGGAAAAGTGAGTGATGAAGTACTGGCCAAAGAATCATCTGATATTGACCTGATCATTGGTGGTCATACCCATACTTTTCTGGACGAACCATTGAAATATACCAATAAAAACGGGAATGATGTGATTGTGAACCAGGTAGGTTTTGCGGGTATTATTTTAGGACGTCTGGATTTTGAATTTTCCAAATTTTCCGGTAAAAAATTGGTGAAAAATCACAATCTTTCTGTTTCACAAAAATCAACTGGTTAAAAATTTTTTTTTATAAAAGAAATGGTGATATTCGCCCTCCTGTCCAATTTTTTTTATTGACACTGTGTGAGAATTTTTTTTGGACGGTTAAGCAAGAACAACTATAGTTAACCCGACATAAACTGCTTACTAATCTGATGGAGAAGAATGCTGAAAAGATCTGGACCAATTGTTTGAAGATCATTAAGGATATTGTAGAATGGCAGCACTTCAAGACCTGGTTTGAACCCATCAAGCCAGTCTCCCTAAAAAACAACGTTCTCGTTATCCAGGTACCCAGTCAATTCTTTTTTGAATACCTCGAAGAACATTACGTAAATTTATTAGCGAAGACTTTGAAGCGGGAACTGGGTAAGGAAGCCCGGCTGGAATACCGCATCATGGTCGACAGTGGTAACAGCAAGAACAAACCGGTTACCATGGATGTAAGTGGTCAGGGTTTTAAAACTTTTTCCAATAACGAAATGGATTTCCCATTAGTCATAAATAATCCTGTTAAGAATCCCTTCGTTATACCGGGGCTGAAGAAGATGCAAATCGACCCCCAGCTCAATCATATTTATACTTTCGAATCTTTTGTGGAAGGTGATTGCAACCGGGTAGCCCGCCGTGCCGGTAAAACGGTGGCGGAAAAGCCAGGTGCCAATTCCTTTAATCCTCTGGTTATTTATGGCGGTGTCGGTTTGGGTAAAACCCACCTGGCCCAGGCCATCGGTAATGAAGTAAAACGTTTGCATCCCAATAAAGTGGTGCTTTATGTGAGCTCGGAGAAGTTCATCAACCAGTTCATGGACCACAGCCGGAACAATGCCATCAACGATTTTATACATTTTTACCAGCTCATTGATGTGCTGATCCTGGATGATGTGCAGTTCTTTGCCAAAGCTGAAAAATCCCAGGATGCCTTTTTTGCCATTTTCAACCATTTACACCAGTCTCATAAACAACTGGTGCTCACTTCTGATAAATCTCCCAAGGATCTGGAAGGCGTACAGGAAAGACTGCTCAGCCGTTTCCGCTGGGGGCTCAGTGCCGATCTGCAGGTGCCGGAATATGATACCCGGATCGAGATATTGGAAAAGAAAATGAAGAATGACGGACTGGAAATGTCCAAAGAAGTAGTCAAATATATTGCTTATAATATCAGCAATAATGTCCGGGAGCTGGAAGGCGCCCTGATTTCACTCTTGGCACAATCTTCGCTTAACAGGAGGGAAATCGACCTCGATTTAGCCAAGAAAGTGTTACGGAATTTCGTCAAATCATCCAGCAAGGAAATTACGATCGAAACCATCCAGAAAATGGTTTGCGAGTATTTCGATGTGCCTTACGATAAACTCCTCCAGAAGACAAGGAAAAGGGAAATCGTACAGGCCCGCCAGATTACCATGTACCTGGCCAAGGCTTTTACCAAAAATTCCCTCAAAACCATCGGGGAGCATTTTGGCGGCCGTGACCATACTACTGTGATCCATTCCTGCCAAACGGTCAAAGACCTGATGGATACCGATGGGGTATTCCGGGAAAATGTACTGGAACTGCAGCAGAAAGTGCAGCTGGCTGCCATGTAAATAAACTACACAACTCATTGATCCCAGATTCCTTCAACTTTAAGGAATTTGGGATTTGTCTTTTTGGGATTTCTACCTTTTAATCTTTATTTTTGCCTCCCTTTGGCCGCCATCACAAAGCGAAGGCGGCCAGCCCGGAGAGGTGCCTGAGTGGCCGAAAGGGCCGGTTTGCTAAACCGTTGTACGAGCTTAAACTTGTACCGAGGGTTCGAATCCCTCCCTCTCCGCAACCAAAAAATTCCCGGCAATAGCCGGGTTTTTTATTTGACCGGAACCATGAAAATTTATTTTCAATGGTGCAGGGCAAATAAAAAACCAGGAGCGGAGCGACGGGAATTTTTTGGTTGCAGGACCCCCTCTATGGGATCATTGTAAATAATCCCCTCTAAAGGCGCAAGGGCATAAAAAAACTTCGGCCGCGAAGCGGACGGGCTTGATTTGTTTTGTAGGCCTCCCCACCCGGGATCATTGCAAATAATCCCTTTTCTTCCAATCGTAATTTGTTGAGTCTCTGACTCAAAAACATCAGAAGTTTTAAATTATCAATTTCAGGCTCCAAATCTTGTCTTCCTCTAAACCAGTACGCTCGCATAAAAAAATTAACTTAGAACAGTTAATAGACATCAATGTTAAAAAGGAGCCAGTTTATTCTTTTTCTCTTATTTTTTGTGTTACTCATGAGAGCTAATGCTCAAAGCACATGTGACTTTATTAATGATTCTTTATTTATTAGCAAGATAGAAATTCGTGAATCGGGCAGAGGGTCAGCTGTATTTTTCTGTACTTCCAGGGAATATCAGGTGAAAGATTATTCAAATCAGTCAGTGTTGGGATTTTTAACTGATTTTCTGAAATTCAAAAATTACTGCCCTTATTTGCCTGATGGATATCAGCTTGAATTGATAAAGTGTTTCCCGGGGAGAGAAAAAATAATTTCAGATAGTATTGAAATGCGTAAAGGGAATGTGTATGAATTGCAAAGGGATCTGAGCGAGAGCCCAAACCAGCAAAATTTTAATCTTACTACTAATACTTCTGTTACTATCAAAACACTTAGGCGCAAAGGCACTTTTCTTATACTGGATAAAAACAGATACAGTGCAGGTTTTAACACGGATGAATATGAACTGGATATGAAGGCATTTTTCGAAAAAACAATCTACGTCCCCGTTAATACCATCAATTGTTCGATTTTTCACCATTGAGCTCAATTTGGGTTAAGAAATTCGCCTCAAATATTTTTCCGTTCTTTCGGTTTCTGTTCCTGGCTTTTGCACCGCTATATCAGGCAATACCGGATTCTGATATAGAGCCGTTGGAATACCGACGGTTAAATCTTTGTAACAAACCTGAACGGTTGGTGATTTCCTGTCCCAATATACCCGCCCCCCGGTATGAAATATCCCTGAATCCACACTATATTCGACCCATATTTCAATCAATGATTATGAAGAAAATTCTTTTATCAGTTAGTGTTTTAGCCATTTCAGCATTGGCCGTCAATGCCCAGCTCTTCCCCCGTGCCAAATGCACCACACTCGTGGGGGAAGCCATGTTCGGAGAAAGACCCGATACCGTAAAACCAAGAGGAATGGCCGATAATTACCATACCTGGGAGGCAGGCAGTGAACTGCTGGTGAAATTTATGCCCGGTGGCAGTAAAGTGGTCAGGGATAAAGTGATCATGAATGCCAAAGAATGGGAGAAGTATGCCAATATCCGGTTGAAATTTGTACCGGATAATGCAGGCTTTACCCACCTGCGGATTAAACTCGGTGCTGGTATGGGACATAACTCTGCCGTAGGAACCGAAGCCAGTTTTCGTTCCCAGACTGAACAAACCATCAACTTCGATACCCTGGCTTTTGCCGACGGGGATTATTACCTGGACCGCGTAAAGAAAAAAGGAATTAAACCTCCCTACACTTTCGATCACCTCCGCAAGGAAATGAATGAAGATCCCAATCACTGGAACCTGCCTGAATTAAGAAGGGTGGTCATGCATGAATTTGGTCATGCCCTGGGATTGCTCCACGAACAAAGCTATCCCGAAGCAGTGAACTGGAAGAAAACGGATTCGATCTATCAGTATTATTATGAAACCCAGGGTTGGGAAAAAGATCAGGTGGACTTCAACGTATTTGAGGTAGGCAGCCGTTTCTATACCAATGGTACCAAATATGATCCCAAATCCATCATGCATTATTCCATCAATGCCTGGGAAACCACCAATGGCTATTCCGTGAAGAATAATTTTGAATTATCTGCCGGTGATAAAGTATTGATCGCCGCATTATATCCCAAGCCCAATACCGCCGGAGTTAAAGTGGTACCCAAGGTCAATATCTCCAATTTTACCAAACTGGATGTGAGTTATGATCCGGCAAGAGGCGGACTGGTGATCAAACCGGCATTCGATCTCAAGACCAATTCCAAATTGGGGGAGGTATATTTTGTAGCCCGTATCGCCAATGCAGAAGGATATTATTTCAAAACCGCCAGCAAGTATTATAACTGGGGCGGGGCACTGGCTACCTACTTAAAAGTAAACCTGACACCCAATGCCAAAGTGATCTATAATAAAGATCCCAAAGGAAGAATGGAATTGTTCTTCCCGCTGAATATGTATCCGGAATTGTACGGACAAAAAATCCGCGTGGCCTTCGCCGTTTATCTGGATGATGTGGCCAATAACCAGCTGGATAAACTGATGTATTTCTCCGCCACAAATCCGCTGAGTATTCCTTCGAAGTCGTTCTGATTCATTGCATCTGATATTAAAAAGAGCCGGGTTTAGCTTCCCGGCTTTTTTTTAACCTCTCGCAGAGTCCTGTGGACAGCCTTCACATCAAATAATTCATTTAACCACTCGCAGAGTCCTTTGGACAGCGATCACAGAGATACACGGCGAAGAAGCGACCACTGGAAAAAAGAACTCAATTTTATTGAAGAACTGCTTGATAGTAAGTCACAGTGTTTCGCTGTGTGCGCCGTGGTTCATTTTATTATATACAACCTGCTAAAATTTTGTTTATAATATCACAACAAACAAAATGTCCACCCGCTAATTCATAAAATATTGTTGTAACCCTTCCACCTGCTAACAGCGCATCGCTGCAGGATGTAATTTTCAGTTCAATACCACAAACGCCTATTTGACCCCTTTTTACGCTTAACCAAACAGTACGGTACCGGAATGGATAAGTACTTATTCACCGACGGAACCAACGGGGTCAGGGAAGTGTATTCAAAAGAAGAGCTTCTTACCCTCATCAGTTCCGCACCAGAACCAGCCAGAGCAAGGATATGGGTGTTTCACAGTAATGAGTGGATCAGCGCCACTGCATTTATCAGCCAGCAACCGAAAGGGACTTTTGTTCATACCAATTCTTCTCCTGCAGTTTCAGCGGAACTGACCACAATTCCAGTACAAAAAAAGAAAGGATGGACCCTGCTGGGTTACAGCCTCGCTGCCATTGCCGCCGCCTTACTCATTTTTAATTTCACCCGCGCCGGATGGGAACCCAATGGCTCCTTTTCCAATACTACCTTCCGCCCTGACGATGTGCCCAGGCTTGACCCCGATTCCCTGGCCCTTGTAATTGAATGGCAAAGAGGAAAAGCACTGGATAAAGGAACCCGGACCAATCTCCGCATCCGCAATAACTGGCCGGATTATCTGCAAGCCGGTCTGAAAGCAGACAAAGAGAAAAAAGGAAATACAAACCGGATCAGTAATATCAATATCAGCCTTGATAATACCACGGGCTACCTGATTGATGAAGCCGTGATCCGCATCCTTTCCTGGAAAAACGGGAAAAGCAGTATCGCTGATACAGTCCGGTTTAAAGGCATTCGCTATGATAAAATACTGAACCGCCAGCTGAATGGCTCCTTCAGGGCTGATTCCCTTTCACTGGCATTCGAAATGATCCGGTCTAAAAGTTTCAATTTTTGTTATTCCATCGGATCAGTTGCCAACAATAATCAAAATGACCGCTGGTTTTGCCGCGATGGCAAGCCACAATAATAAATCACTTGAGTACTATGAAAAAAGAAATGGCTATTTATTACCTGCCCACCCTGATCCGCAGCGACCGGTATTTTATCACCCGGTTGGAATCCGTTCCTAAAGTGTTGCCTGATTTCAATTTTGTGGTGAGTGCTGAAGACCGGGTATTGACTCCATTGCTGAGTCTGGAAGATCCCGATAAAATCAGTCTGAACCAGCTGGCCCCATCTGCCCTGCAGGATATTCCGCTCAGGGAATGTACCGTTTCATTGCACAAATCTTCAGCCGGTTTCGAACTGGAGATCCGCAAAACCGGCAGCTTTACCGTGATTCCTTTTCATGATGAAGAAACCGGATTGCGACTGGATTATATGGAGGCGCAAAAGAAACTGTCTGTCGGAATTTATCAGTACCGTTCCTCAAAACCTGATCTCGAACTGAGCATCACGCTTTGTACGGAAGAAGGAGATCGCTATACCACTTTGCTGCTGTTTCATATTGTGCAACCGGCCAACTGTAACCGGGTCGTGATTGATTTTGGAAGTGAAGCCAGTCAGGTAGGTTACCGTAACGGAGGACCACAATCCACCATCGTGCAGTATGATATCCTGGAGAATATCATGAGTAAACTCAGACCAGGCAGTAATGACCAGGCCATCCGGAAAGAAGATTTTCTGAACCTTGAGCCAGGTCAGCCCATGCTCTACCGGTCATTTTATGCCATCCGGAAAAATATCAGTAAGGCCGCCAGAAAAAATTTCCCTTTCAATTTCACCGATGATTTCCGCAATGATGAAATCCGTTTGTTTATCACCCGTAAAGAAGTGGCAGCTACGGAAACGGGTTTCCGGGATGATTATGAAATTATTCCTAACCTGAAACTGGGAATTGAAAAAAGCATCCAGCTCAGCGCAGCAGACCATTCCGAAGATTACAGCATCCGTTATCATAAGCAGGAACTCATCAGCGCCATCCTGCTCCGGCTCCTGCGGTTGATGATCAGCACCAAGCCCGGCTTTCAGCAGGGTGGGTTGATTGTAACCCTGCTGGTACCGAATATCTATACCCAACATGATGTATTTGGATTACTCAGTCAGCTCCGGCAACAAACCAATGCCATGCTCCACTCACTGGGTTTACAGTCATCCGCCCTGGCGATCGAATACGAAACAATTTCGGAAAGTGATGCGGCCTTTATGGGATACCAGCAAACCCATCCCGAAGAAGTGCAACTCTCCAATGGAGAAATGGCCCTGGTGATTGATAGCGGAAAAGGAACCACCGATATCTCCATGTTGCTGGCCGATGATAATGAAAATTATTCCAGTTTTTTCCGCACGGGTTTTGCCGGCGCCGGAAATGTATTGCTCTACGGATTTATTGAAGATTACCTGACCCTCGTGCTCCGCGCCATTCCGGGTAATAATGATCATACCATCAAAGAATTCATCAGCCGATATATTCTTGATCAGAACCTCACCGCCGATGTATTGGGTTTTATCCAGCTCATGGAAGAACAGAAAAGACATTTTGATCAGCGGCAGGCCATCGGCCCTGAAGCTTTTGCCCAACTGGCAGAAAATGCTTTCAGCACAGAAAGAACCATCGGTAACCTGCACAAGGATCCCTCCACTTTGCTGGCTTATAGTGTTGACATTTTAAAGAACAGAACCATCCGCTGGGATGAGGAAGTCACCGGACTGATCCACCAGGCAGTGGATTGTATTGTGCATGCAGTGATCAGTGGAATCAGGGATGTGATGACAAAAGATATCCGCAAAAGAACCAAACTGGTCCTGCTCAGTGGCCGTGCTTTTTATTCAGGATTACTGAGAGAAAAAATGGAAGCAGCCCTGCAGGACCTGCTGAACAATCAGGTCAGCATCCGGATGCTGCCATCCGGCAGAACGCTCAATAACAAAAACGTGGCCCTCTACGGAGCTTTCAGCGGAGCCTATAAGATTACAGATTTTACCGGTATGCCGGTAGACAGAAAAGAAGGGTTATCCCGCAATAATGATGTACTCAATAATAACCTCTTTCTCTATCGTGGATTAAAGATCGATCCTTGTAATGACATCCTGTACAATACCGCCGTGGTGAGGCGAAATAACCAGGAGCTGAAAGCATTCAAAAACAAAACCATTGATATCTGTTTTAC
>DAORJS010000077.1:0-10127 GCA_035439185.1 Chitinophagaceae bacterium | reverse complement strand
TATTTTCTCTGGCGTTGGTTGATTCAGCTGACCCTGTCCTGGTAATTGCAATTAACCGGTAAAACCGTTTTTCCTGTGGCTCCCGTCACAGTATGGTTTATTGGCTGAAGCTCCGCAGCGGCAGAGTGCCACGGTTCCTGTTTTAGTTTCTTCTGTTCCGTTACTATGTACGATCAGGCATTCTGATTTAATCAGATAAGGGCCATTCGGACTTACTTCCACTTTCAATATGCTTGCTGATTCCGCTACCAGTTTTTCGGGAGTTTCCGGATTTTCATTGTTCAGGTAATAACTCAAGGCTCCGCTCGGACATTTTTTTACCTGTTCGATGATCTGTTCTTTGCCGGCCGAATCGAGATTAATCCAGGGACGTGCCTTAGGATTGAAAACGGAAATCAGTCCCTTCCAGCAAAGGGTGGAGTGGATACAGGTTTTTGGTTTCCAGACGACGGTAAGATCATCTTTATGGTATTTCAGGGTTTCAAGCGACATGGTTTTTGTTTGACACAAATTACGAAGCGGCGGCAGGAATAAAAAATGAGGGCGTCTTAATAGGTAGTATTAAAGCTAAGGCACGAATGCACGAAGTATTGCTGCCACCGGTTTTTAGCTAATTGACTTTATAACAAATAAAAAATAATGCAGGCTTATGCATATTTTCATTATCAAGTCTGCCTTTTTAATTTAGTACTCGTTTCTCAACTTCTCAACCTGTCAACCTCCCTCTACTGTCCCTGCGCCAGGCTATAGGCTTTTTTATCTCCCCACATATTCAGCAGTTCGAAGGAACAGATCTTGAAATTGCCGCTCATACTCACATAGAGCCCGATCACATCCTGCTGGTTCAGCGGGTAGTTATCAATGCTCTCAAAACGGACATTGTATTGGTTCACCAGATTGGTATACACCGAGCCGGTTGGCCATACCTGGGTACCTCTGTTACTGATGCTGATGAGATTGAACTTAACGCCCGCATGTCTTTTGCATTTTTCTGCGATGGCATTCGGTTGTTCATCGCTTTCAATAAAAAGATCCACACCGGCAATGGTTTCATCTCCTGCTTCTTTTGACACCATCATGGAGTTAATTTCCAGTTTCAGCGGTGTGGGGGTGCCGGGTTTATTCGGGATGATTTCTTTAGTGCCCTGTGCCGGTTTTTTGCCAAAATTGCTGATGATGGCATCGGCAAAGGCGGTGGTATTGACGGCGGGGATGGATTTGTCTCCAAAATCTCCGGTATGTACACCGCTCTCGAGCGTATACAGTAATGCATTTTCAATTACGGCCGCATTTTCCGTGAGGCCTACATGTCGCAGCATGGCAAAACCACTTAGCAGGAGGGCCGTTGGGTTGGCAATATTTTTTCCGGCAATGTCTGGTGCTGTACCATGTACGGCTTCAAAGATGGAGATATGATCGCCGATATTGGCAGAGGGGGCAAAGCCAAGTCCGCCAACCAGTCCGGCACAGAGATCTGAAACAATATCTCCCTGCAGGTTGGTCAGTACCACCACATCAAAACTATCAGGGCGGGTAACCAGTTTCATACAGAGATCATCTACGATCACATCATCAGCTTTCAGTTCCGGGAATTCTTTTGCCACTTCATAGAAACACTCGAGGAAGAGTCCGTCGGTGAGTTTCATGATATTGGCTTTATGTCCGCAGGTAATGCGTTTGGCTTTTTTCTGGCGGGCCATTTCAAAAGCATAACGGATCACCTGCATACTCCCCGGGCGGGTGATAAAACGACGGCTGAGTGCCACATCATGGGTGAGCATATGCTCAATACCACCATAGGTATCTTCAATATTTTCTCTTACAACGGTGATATCAATAGGAATACCAGCCTTACTGAAAACGGTGTCTACACCATGCAGACTCTGGAAAACTCTTTTATTGGCAAAAGTGTTCCAGGTTTTACGGGCTGTTACATTGATACTTTTTACGCCTTTACCCTTAGGTGTTTCCATGGGTCCTTTAAAAAGCAGACCCAGGGTCTCGATTGATTGGCGGGCCTCGGGAGTCATTCCATTATTGAACCCTTTGTCGAATACCCATTTACCCATCTCAACAAATTCATATTCAAGGGGTACCTGATTGGCATTGAATATGCGTAAAACCGCATCCATGATTTCCGGACCGATTCCATCTCCTTTGGCTACAGCTATTTTCATACAGGTTTTTGCTTTTGTTGCCGCAAATTTACGATGTCCGGGGGCTTGAATGTTAAATTCTCTCCGGGGTTTTGATTCCATTCAATTTTCGCTACTTTTACTCCATGACCAGCATGATTTCAAAAGGGATGAAAGTAAGTGTGGAAACATTTTACCAGCCTGACTACAGTAACCCTCAACAGTCTGAGTTCATGTTTGCTTACCGCATCACTCTGGAAAACCACAATGGCTTTCCGGTAAAGCTTCACCGCCGTCATTGGTTTATCTTCGACAGCAATGGCAGTGAAAGAGAAGTGGAAGGTGAAGGAGTGGTTGGAGTACAGCCTGTTTTACAGCCTGGCGAAAATTATCAGTATGTCAGTGGTTGTAACCTGCGTTCAGAGATGGGCAGGATGAATGGTCATTATGAAATGGAAGACCTGCACAGTAAAAAATTCTTTACCGTGATGATTCCGGCTTTTGAAATGATGGCGCCGATGAAATGCAACTGATCAGGCGGGTATTTTCCGGGTTCTCTCTCTCATTAATGCGATGGCTTCTTCTTCGGAGCTGAACATTTTACCGTCAATATTCACCAGGTGTGCTGCCAGTTTATCATAGCGTTTGGTGAGCAGCCAGGTAAAAATGTGTAAGTAGTGGATTCCGTCAAACACAATGGCCCGGTTAGCAGCAAACTCCTCTTTTCTTTTCAGGAATTCTTCAGGCATTTCTGTGTAGTGCATACCCGGGCGAAGATGGTGGATAATATGATAACCATCATTCCAGCAGGTTGAATTGTACACTGTATTAATACAATTAATAGAACTCGTGTAGAGGTTGCCCGGATCCTTTGCATCCACAAATGAGTGCTGCGTCCAGTTTCCCAGCATCATTACCAATCGGGCAAAGAGTAAAGGAACAATAAAGACGAGCAGGGTGGCTTTCAGGTTTACAAAACACATACCGATACAAAAAGCCATATAAATATATTCGCCGGCAGTGAGCCGCTGACCCAGTTTTTTTCTTTTGCGGTTAAAGAGATAGAAGATTGTATTGATCACCCCAACAAAAAGAAATTTGAAGAAATAAGCCAGAAAGCCCCGGAGACTGTCACGTTGATAGTGCATGGTGCTGCTGGTATCATCGGGAAGGTTATTTTCAATATGGTGCATGCCCATGTGGTGACTGAAATACCCTTCGGGGGCGTGCCCGAAGAGCGGACACTGTATCCAGGTGATATAGGCATGAAAGGGTCGCTGGTAGGGAGCTTTCAGGGTTTTCCGGTGACAAAGGCAATGGAACATCAATCCAAATCTTCCTTTGAAATAAAACTGTGATACATAAAAGTAAGGAATGGCCAGGGCCCACCAGTACCAGCCCTGTAACAGGGGGGTAAATAGAATAATAGCTGCGGGCAGCACAGTGAGATGGATCGTCGTCAGCAGGTATATAAAAGGCAGATCCCGTTTATCGTTCATCAAACGGAGCCAGAACCGGTCATACAATGAATAATGGCTGCGGGGTACATATACCGGATCAGTAAGATTGCTGCTGAGTGACTTCATGATGCGGGTAAATGTAATCAATTATCAACTTGCACCGATTGACTGTTGAATATTAATTCGATTTGGAGCTGTATCGCTTTTACCTGGGTTTGTACTTGGCTTCTTCAATGATTTTCCGGGCAGGGGTTTTCATGATTTCATCCGGTTTCAGGGAGCTGTTTTTTGAGAGATATTTTTTCAGAATCTGCCAGCCCAGCCATTGGCCAATATTGCCGGGAGAATCCTCCTGTGGCATTCCCTGTGTAAATGGACCTTCCCCGATATAAGTTTGAATCACGGCCGGATTCAGGGAGTTGAGGTCTTCATTCCGTACAATTTCCGCCCAGATCAATCCTTCATTTTTGCGGCACCAGTCCAGCTGATGTTTGCTGTACCCGGTTTTAACCGAATCCGGGGCATTGGGCAGGAATTGATCCAGCAGCCACCATTGTTTGCCTTTCTCCACCATTTGTTCGATCAGCGGCTTGCCCTTGGACTGATCAGGGAATAATTCCAGCACGACGGCCTTCATGCAATTGGCCGTCATATATTCTTTTGAAAAACGGCGGGAAATATAAAGCGGGAACATATCAATCATTTCGGGTAACTGATACACTGAGAAATCGCTTCCGGCATATTGCTGTAACCCGATGGCCAGTCCGTTTCCGGTAGAAGCCACCCCCGGCGCATCAAAAGGGCCCAGGAAGAAAATGGCTTTGCCCGTTTTGTAGGACGGAAAATAATACCTGACATACTGAAATCCTTTTTCCAGTTCTTTCCGGAACCAGCTCAGATCGTTGAATGTTTTTTTTACAGCATCATAAATGGGGGCATAGCCACGGAAAAAATCAGCTGTTACCGCCAGGGTCATGGTATCGGTAGGGGATCCGCTCACTCCCAGGATCTGTTGCATAAAATCGTTATAGAATCCCGGATGTTCCTGTTTTAAACGGAGCAGGCTGGCTTCCAGATGTGTGGTATCCATCGCAAAAAAACTGCGGTCAAACCTTTCAATTGGAATATCCACTTTGATACCGGATACATCCGGCAGTTTCTTTTTATGGCCACAGGAGATCAGAAAAAAAATGGCGATGAGGGCGGGGCTGAGTTTTTTCATGGATTTCCTAACGAAAGGGTTTTGAATTTGTTGTAATCCCGAAGTTACAGCAGTTCAGTTTAATGTAAATTTGTATAATGAAGATCGCCATCGCGCAGCAAAATTATCATGTCGGGAATTTTCAGGACAATACCCGTAAGATCATTGAAGGCATTGAATGGGCGAAGTCCCAACATGCTGACCTCGTCTTATTCTCCGAGCTAAGTATCTGTGGTTATCCCCCCAGGGATTTTCTGGAATTTGATGATTTTATCCGGCAGTGTTATGCGGCCATTGATATTATTAAAGAATATGCCGATACCATTGCTGTATTGGTGGGTGGCCCGGACCGCAATCCGGTGAGAGAAGGGAAGGATTTATTCAATGCTGCTTTTTTTCTTTATGAAAAAGAAGTAAAAGCCGTGGTGCATAAAACCTGTCTGCCCACTTATGATGTATTTGATGAATACCGTTATTTCGAACCGGCTTATCATTGGAATGTGATTCCTTTCAAGGGGAAAAAACTGGCGGTTACCATTTGTGAAGATATCTGGAACCTCGGAGATAATCCCCTTTATCGGAATTGTCCGATGGATGAGTTGATGAAGCAGGAACCGGATCTGATGCTGAATTTATCAGCTTCTCCTTTTGATTATACGCATGTTGAGGACCGCAAGGCCATTGTAAAACTGAATACCGGCAAGTATCAGTTACCGATGATTTACTGTAATGCAGTGGGTAGTCAGACGGAGATTGTTTTTGACGGCGGGTCCCTGGTTTTTGACAGGCATTCCAACCTGATCAGTCAACTGCCTTTATTTGAAGAAGCTTTTGCCGTTTTTGATTTGCAGGATGATGGCCATTTTTTAGAAGCGGTGCAGGTGCCAGCTGCTTCATTGCCTTCGGCGGAATTCAATCCAGCCCAACTGGATCCGGAACTTTGTACCGCTGAAATCTATCAGGCCATCCTTCATGGTATCCGTGATTATTTCCGGAAAATGGGATTCAGCAAAGCTATTCTTGGCAGCAGTGGTGGAATTGACAGTGCTGTAACCCTGGCCCTGGCCTGTGAGGCATTGGGAAAAGAAAATGTAAGAGCGATCCTGATGCCCTCACCTTATTCCACCGGTCATTCCGTCTCAGATGCAGAACAATTAAGCAGGAACCTGGGGAATCCATATGATATCGTTCCCATTAAAAATATTTACGAAAGTTTTTTATCTGAACTCAAGCCGATATTCGGAGATCTTCCTTTCAGTCTGGCAGAAGAGAATATCCAGGCCCGCACCCGTGGCAATCTGCTGATGGCTATTGCCAATAAATTCGGGTATATCCTGCTGAATACTTCCAATAAGAGTGAACTGGCTACAGGCTATGGTACCTTATATGGGGATATGGCCGGCGGATTGGGAGTGCTGGGGGATTGTTACAAAATGCAGGTATATGCACTGGCCAGGTATATCAACCGGGAAAAAGAAATTATTCCACACAACATATTAATCAAAGCGCCTTCTGCTGAATTAAGGCCCGGACAAAAAGATGCAGATTCCTTACCCGATTATGCTATTCTTGATCCGCTCCTTTATCAGTATATTGAAAGAAGACAGGGACCGAATGAAATCAAAGGAATGGGTTTTGACCCAGCCCTGGTGGACAGGGTCTTGCGGATGGTCAATATCAATGAATACAAACGCAACCAGTTCTGTCCGATTATCCGGGTTTCACCCAAGGCCTTTGGAGTAGGTCGCCGGGTGCCGATTGTAGGTAAATATTTATCCTGATCAATGCTGAAATTCCAGTAC
Organism: Chitinophagaceae bacterium; assembly: GCA_035439185.1. Taxonomy (GTDB): domain Bacteria; phylum Bacteroidota; class Bacteroidia; order Chitinophagales; family Chitinophagaceae; genus JJ008. The sequence continues at coordinate 3,529 of DAORJS010000077.1, read as the reverse complement.
GATCTGCCGGCTGGGTCCTACAGGTGGCGTATAGGCCATTGAAATAATCATTTGGGTGCTGGTCAGTTTATCAAGCGACATTTCGGTATCGCCGTATGTAATCAGCGGACTGGAAATGGATAAAATGGTTTCATTGTTCTTCCATAGCCAGGTAAACGCCACTACATCGGGATCGGTTGGATTACATTTCAACGTCGCTTCACTCATGCTGCCGTTACCATTGCTGGCGTAGTGGGTAATATTATCTTTCTGGCAATCCTGTATATTGGCCATGGCATCGGCACCATTAATGGTGGCGGCTTTTAATTTCCAGGTGCCGGTGGTTAAAAGGGTTGTTTTGGAGTTCGTATTGGGCTGGTCATCCTCTTTATTACAGGCAAGTAATCCGACGGCCAGCAGGCTGAATAAGATCCAATTTTTTTTCATTTTCACGGTTTTTAGGTGAGCTACTTCGTATTTCCTGCGCTGAGGCAGGGAAAATGTTCCAAAATAGTGCCAGAATAACCGCCGCTCATCATTGCGGCAGGCAATTTGCTTTGTTCCAATTCGTATTTTGCAGAAAGCCACAAAATTCGTGTAAAAAATTCAATCACAAAATGTTAAAGACTGCTGAGGATATCCGTCAATTGAATGAAAAGATCGCCCGGGCCGGACAATTTGCCGACAAACTCAAAGAAGAAACACATCATGTGATCATCGGGCAGAACCATATGCTGGACCGCCTGCTGACAGGGTTACTCAGTAACGGGCACGTGTTGCTGGAAGGAGTCCCGGGTCTGGCCAAGACCCTGACCATTAAATCGCTGGCTACCGCTATTCATGCGCATTTCAGCAGGATACAGTTTACTCCTGATTTGCTTCCGGCGGATGTGATCGGCACCATGATCTATAACCAGCAACGGAATGAATTTGTGGTGAGGAAGGGTCCCATCTTCGCCAATTTTATCCTGGCCGATGAAATCAACCGGGCACCGGCCAAAGTGCAGAGTGCCCTGCTGGAAGCCATGCAGGAAAGACAGGTAACCATCGGTGATCAGACCTACAAACTGGAAGAACCTTTCCTGGTATTGGCTACCCAGAATCCGCTGGAACAGGAGGGCACCTATCCTTTACCTGAGGCGCAGGTGGATCGCTTTATTATGAAAGTAATTGTGGATTATCCTGCCATGCATGAAGAACAGTTAATTCTTCGTCAGGGAGTACAGGGTGAATATCCAAAGGTAACACAGGTGGTGTCCATGCAGGAAGTGATCCAGGCCAGGGACCTGACCCGGCAGATTTATATGGATGAAAAAATTGAACAGTATATCCTGGATATTGTATTTGCCACCCGTCGCCCGGGTGAATTCAAACTGGACAAATTAAAACCGTTGATTGCCTACGGAGCTTCTCCAAGAGGAAGTATCAACCTGGGAATTGCCGCCAAAGCACAGGCATTTTTGAATAAAAGAGGGTTTGTGATACCGGAGGATGTAAGAAATATTTGTAAAGATGTATTGCGTCACCGGATCGGCTTGACCTATGAGGCAGAGGCGGAAAATATAAAAGCCGAAGATGTGATTGAGGAAATATTGAAACAGGTGAATGTGCCATAATCAATTGAAAGTTGAAATCCCGATAGCTATCGGGAGAAAGTTGAAAATAGAAAGTTGCTGACCACCACAGAAATATTAAAAAAAGTAAGGGAGCTGGAAATCAAGAGTAAGAAGCTTACCAGTGATCTGTTTACCGGAGAATACCACAGTGCATTCAAGGGCAAGGGGATGTCATTTAAGGAAGTGAGGGAATATGCCGCTGGGGATGATATCCGTTTTATTGACTGGAATGTATCGGCCCGTTTTGGTCATCCTTTCAGCAAATTATTTGAGGAAGAAAGAGAACTGACGGTGATGCTGCTGGTGGATATCAGTCGTAGTACATTATTCGGCACCACCCATGCCCGGAAAAGAGATCTGGTGACGGAAATCGGTGCTGTACTCAGTTTTTCTGCGGTAAATAACGGAGATAAGATCGGGGTAATATTTTACAGTGATATCGTCGAAAAATATATCCCACCCAAAAAAGGCAAGCAGCATGCACTATACATTGTAAGGGAATTACTGACCATGGAACCGAAAGGAAAGGGTACGGCCCTGCAGCCCGCCCTTCGTTATTTTAATAATTCCACCCGGCAGAAAAGTATTGCCTTTGTGCTGAGTGACCTGGTGGATGCCGGATACGGGGATGCGCTTCGTATTGCTTCCAGAAAACATGATATCACAGGCATCAAATTATATGATCAGATGGATCAGGTATTACCCAAGGCAGGATTGCTGCAGGTACAGGATGCAGAGTCAGGGCGAACGCGATGGGTGGATAGCAGTAATGCATTTGTCAGGCATCATTATGAACAGGAGTTTTTCCGGGTAACAGAATATGCGGTGACCCATTTCAAAAAAGCGGGGGCTGATCTGTTGCATATCCGCACCGGGGATGATTATGTAAAAGTGCTGCAACGATTTTTCTTAAGCAGGAACCGATAAAATATGAGAACCGGAAAAGGATTTTTATTATTGGTCAGTCTGCTTGCTGCCGGCTTTTTATCCGGGCAAACCCGGCCTGCTGTTGAAGTATCAGTAGAAAAAAAACAGGTGCTGCTGGGAGAACCCTTTCTGCTCCGGATCCAGCTTCAAATACCTGAAGGGGCAAAGGGTCAGCTGCCGTTGATTGACAGCATCCCGCATTTTGAATTTACACAGCCTCCCGTTATTGATTCATCCAATGAAAAAGGGGTGAAGAATATTAAAGCAGTGTATTACCTCAGCAGTTTTGATTCGGGGCATTGGGTGATTCCCTCATTCCGGATTTCCAGAGAAGTAAAAACGGATACAGTAGGAGTGGATGTGGTGTTTACTGAGTTTGACAAAGAACAACCCTATCATGATATTAAAGATATCATTGAAGTAAAAGCACCGGCAAAAAAAAACTGGTGGTGGCTGGCAGGTGGCGGGTTGTTTGTTTTGCTGGTTATTATTTATCTGCTGACCAGGAAAAAAAGGAAAAAGACAGCTCCGGCCGGACCGGTTACTGTTGTTGATCCATTCCGGGAAGCGATTAACGATTTGCAAAAATTAAAACAAGCTGCAATCGGACAAAAGGAATACTATACTAAGCTGACTGATATCTTCCGCAATTATCTTTTCAGAAGAAAGGGCATTTTATCCTTACAGGAAACCACCGGTGATCTGATTCCTTTATTGAAAAATACTGGATTGTCTGATGGGGAAGTATCAGGTCTCCGGCAAAGTTTATTGCTGAGCGATTTTGTGAAATTTGCAAAATACCAGGCTTCCGGAGCAGAGGATGGATCCTGTTTTGATGAAATCGAAAAAGCCATTCAATCCATTGAGCGGGTACATCAGCAATCCTTGCTGCCAAAAGACGAAACAGGAGGGTCATCATGATTTACGGGTACCTGAAAAATATTGACTTTGCCTATCCACTGGCTTTTGCATTATTTGCTTTCCTGCCTTTGATGGTCTGGTGGTAT
>DAORJS010000076.1:0-10386 GCA_035439185.1 Chitinophagaceae bacterium | reverse complement strand
ATATAACCCGCAGTTGAACACAACACAATTTATCTCTTTAAGCAGGTGATTGATCGATGTATTGCAGCCGGTCTGCTGACCGACTGGTTTTTATTTGCTCCGCATTGTCTGCGCATTTCACCGCCCCTGATTATTTCGGAGGCACAGGTGGAAAAAGCGGCTGCAATTATCTGTGAGAGCATACCCTGATCATTAAAATCATTTTATGAGGAAATATTTTTTAACCGGATTCCTTTTCATGCTGATCTTTTGCAGCGCAGGGCAGGGAGTAAAGGACAATAAAGGGAATACCCTGTTATGGCGTATATCCGGAAAGGGATTAACAAAGCCTTCTTATCTCTATGGCACCATGCACCTGATGGATAAAAAAGTATTCCATTTGGGGGATTCGGTGTACAAGGCCATTGAGCAGACCGATGGGTTTGCTGCCGAGCTGGACATGAATAAGGTTGGCAACCAGATGGTCAATCATTTCCTCAATGAAAGAGAGGCCAAAAAAGCGGTGGAGCCAGTCAAACTGAAGGATGCAGTAAGTGCGGAAACCTGGAACCATTATAAAGCGGAACTCGAGAAAAAATTCGGGAAATCGGCAGATAAAATCACGGTGAATGACCTGGAGGATCTGGAGAATCAGTTACAAACTGATATGTTCAGAAAAGGGGATATGCCAACATTTCTGGATGCCTGGTTATCCGGTCAGGCCCGGAAGCAGGGCAAATGGGTAGGTGGGATTGAAGATTTGGAAGATCAGCTGGAGCATATTGGTGCAGTGGAAGAAAAAATCCAGCTGGCCATTTTTGATGATGAATATTTCCGCAAAGAAATGGAATGGCTGGTAAGGGTTTATACAGAACAGCGGCTGGATAGTATTGATGCGATGATGTACCGGGGAATGAACGGAGGTAAGGATTATATCATGATCAAACGAAATCTGAAAATGAGCCGGAGGATGGATAGTCTGGCCGCTGTCCGCAGTACGCTGTTTGCTGTCGGGGCTGCCCACCTGCCCGGAGATTCAGGGGTGATCAGTTTATTGCGTAGCCGGGGATTTACGGTAACCCCGGTTTATTCTTCCAGAAAAATCAGTGCAGATAAATATGTGTCTAAGGGTCCGGGGGCTGAATGGGTTCCGGTGAAAGTAACCGATAGTGTCTATGGGATCATGATGCCGGGGGAAGCTGAAAAGATCGGCATGTTTGAATCAATAGGACTGGAGATGAAAATGTATTTCGATATTTCATTCATGCGGGTCTATTTCACTGCGAATATTCCAATGCCGGAAAACCGAAAGACCATCAGCAAAGACAGTCTTTATGCAGGAATGCGTGCCCGGTATTCCAAAGGGAATAAAGTGCTGAAGGAACAATCCATTGCCGTGAATAATATATCCGGAAGGGAATTTATTATAGAAATGGAGGATGGTGTGATGAAAATGCAGGTCTTTATCCCGCAAATGGAAGCGGTAGTCATGAATGCTGTATTTGCCTTTAATGAAAAAGGGGTAAAGGATCCGGAAACCGAAAAATTCTTTCAATCATTTACTTATAATGAAAACAGGGTTAAAAAGCCCGATATAGAAAAGAAATGGACTACTTACAGTTATCCGGCCTATTCGTTTTCAATTGAAATGCCGCAGAAGCCCAAAGAAACAAAAGATGTGGTATCTGATGAAGGCAAGATTAATTTTGGCTGGCAGTCAATGGATATGTCCGAACAGGTTTTTTATGGAATGAATGTGTCATCGATGAAGGAAGGGATGTTTGATTCCGGTATAGATCAGGAGTTGTTTGAGGGTATCAAAGACCAGATGCGGAAAAGCTTTGAGGATGCCAGGATACTTGATTCCGGAATGTTCGATGTTAGTGGTTATCCTGGCTACCATTTTACCGTTTCCGGTAAATCAGAAGGAGAGGAAGTGGTGTCCAGGATCCGATATATTTCGAGAGGTGGGTTGACCTACTATTATTTTGTGGTTTATGCGAAAGCTTCGGCATACCAAAAAAATGCTGACCGTTACTTAGCATCTTTCAGCTTACAGCCTTATCAACAACCTGTATGGACTACCAAAGAAGCTCCTGATAAAAGTTTTTCCACCAGCAGTCCCTATCCTATAAGGCGTATTGACAGGAAAGAAGATGATAAGAGCCATCCGGGAGCAGAAAGGTTTCTTGTCTATGACAGCTCAGCCTATGTTACCAGTTATATTGACCGGACCATCCTTCCTGACTGGTTTTGGTACAGTAGTGATACGGCATTTCTTTCGGCAAGGGCCGCTGATTATTATGGCAGTTCCGATTCTCTGGCAGGATATACCATGGAAGATAAAGGAGCAGTAAAGTCTGTTCAGTTTTCTGTGATTGTGCCAGGGGATAACCTGGCAAAGCATGTCAGGCTGGTATTGCATGGTAATGAGTTATATGAATTATTTGGGCATTTTGCCATCCGCGATCTTCCGGAAAATTATGATCGATTTTTCCGGGACTTCCGTATTAATGGAAACAAAACGGGTGTCAAATCTTGGAAAGGTAATGCTGAAGCCCTGTCCGATGTATTGAAGAAAGCGGATGAAAATACAATGACCCAGGTGAAAGCATTTTGGAATCATCTCTCGTTTACGGCGGCAGATATTCCGGCATTGCGTACCATGATGCTCAGGATCTATCCGGATTTTGACAGCAGCTACAGTAATAACCTGAATGGAATGATCTATATTCAGCTTCGTCAAACTGACAGCAACTTCAGTTCCGTGCAGTATTTCAGTGAACAGTTTGCGTCTATCACTGAAAAAGATGAGTATGTCAAGCCCATGATCATCGGGTATTTATCAGAAGCCAAAACCCGGGAATCCTATGCTGCCATCAAACAATGTTTACAAAAATCTCCCATTCGTATTAAAAAGCTCTTGCCTTATTTCAGTAACCGGCTTTATGATTCCCTGGAACTGACGGCGACCCTGTATCCTGAATTACTGGACCATGCCAATTCGGAGGCGATCTGGCATATCGTGTGTGGTACGGCTACTTCTTTACTGGATAGTGGCCTGATTACAACCCAGCTGATCAGGGAGAAAGCCACCGCTTTTTGTGATGTGGCAGCAAGGGTGCTGGAAGAAGATGCTGAAGATATTGAAGATGGAAGTTACTATTATACGGATCTGATCAGGTTGCTGGGCATCGTGAATACACCGGAATCGAAAAACCTGCTGACCAGATTTTCAAAACTGGAAGGACGGTATATCCGGTTCAATACGCTGCTGGCCATGCTGGCTTGTAATATGCCGGCAGACAGTAAAACCATCCTGACCCTGGCCACCACGGATGAGTACCGGCATGATCTTTATGATGAATTGAAGAAACTGAATAAACTATCCTTGTTCCCCAAATCTTATTTGTCGCAACAGCAGCTGGCCCAGAGCCGCTTGTATGAATTCGCATCAGATGAAGACGCCCCGGCAAGTATTGTTCCTGCCGGTACAAAAACGATGCTTTACAAAGGGAAGCAACAGAAATTTTATCTTTTTAAAGTCAGCTATGATGAAGGCCCCGATGCGGAGTACTACCTGGGGGTAGCGGGTCCTTATGATACGAATGCTGCTTCCATGTCCAGTTCCCATGACGTAACCGGGATGTATTGGGAGGAAGAGTTTGATGCTAAAAACAAGGACAAGCAACTGGAAGCCTATCTGAAATCATTGGAAGATGACGAAGAGTAATAGATCAGGTTTTAAGTACATTATTTTATTTTTTGGCCTGGCTCCAGCAGTTTCGTCGAAAATGTGGCGATTAGAATGCCAGGAAACTCAGAGCCTGAATCTGAGTGAGAGGGTAGGAATATTTTTAACAGTGAATTGATACGGGTTGAATGTGGGCTGCAAGTCTATACTGGCAGTGGCAAGTCTCGCCCTTTTCTTATTCTTTCCTGATGCAATAAAGAAGGGAATACTGGTGAGCACCGCAACTCCGCCCCCAATGACCAGAGGTATGGCCGCATCAAATGATATATTGCCGGTAGATGCGATAATTAATGCAGTTGATCCGATACCGAAAAGGATACCGGCTGCCCTTTTCTGATTATTGCTTTTCTTCAGATAGTCTTCCTGACTAAGCCTGGGCACCGGATTATTTTTTTCCTGTCCGAAACAGCAGATCATGCAGGTGCAGCAGACCAGGAGGAGCAAAATTTTATTCATGGTATGACTATTGATTTTTATTTAAACCATTTTAAAAACAAAAGCAGCAATCAACGCACCAATCACGGGTCCCACAACCGGAATCCAGCTATAGTTCCAGTCGCTATCCCGTTTTCCGGGAATGGGTAGAAGGAAATGAGCGATACGCGGACCCAGATCGCGTGCCGGATTGATGGCATAGCCGGTAGGGCCGCCGATGGATAATCCGATACCCAATACGAGCAATCCAACCGGGAGCGCATCCAGTGTGCCTAGTGTATTGGATGGTTTTGACATGGCAAGGGCGCCAAACATCAACAGGAAAGTACCGATGATTTCTGTAATCAGATTGGGGATCACACTGCGGATAGCCGGGGCATTACAAAAGACGGCCAGTTTTAAATCCTGATCTGTGGTGGCTGCAAAATGCTGGAAATAAGCCAGCCAGGCAATGGTAGCACCCGCAATGGCACCGGCAAACTGAGCCATGAGATAAACCGGAAGCATTTCCGATTTAAACTGACCGGTAGCGGTAAGTGCAATGGTTACGGCTGGATTCAGGTGACCGCTTCCTCCGAGACTGGTGGAACTATACACACCCAGGAATACGGCCATGGCCCATCCAAAAGTGATGACGATCCAGCCACTGTTCTGGCCTTTACTGCCGGTTAATAATACATTGGCAACTACACCGCAACCCATCGTAATCAGTAAGGCAGTTCCGGCAAATTCTCCGATAAAGGGGGACATGGCAATTGTTTTTAGTTTTGGTTCCTGCTTTCCGGTATATAATTGGAAGCAGTATTCTTAAAGATATTAATTTGTTCATGGATCCAGTGCTCCTCTTTTCGCATGAAGTTGGCCATCATTTTTGCAATGGCCGGTGCCTTTGTTATTGCGATCCGTGCATCAAGCAATAATTGCCGGGTCCGGCGGGAGAGAAAATCTTCCAGGGTCATGCACATTTCGTTTTTCACCGCATGCTGAACTAATTCCTCTAATTGGGTTTCGGTCAGCTGATCAATCTGCACCAGTGGCGGAGGCTGGTCATGCCCTTTGAGCAGCAGGGTTTTTGTGATACAGTTGCCGGCAGTCAGATTAAAAGATTGTACAGCCATATCAACTGTTTCTTCGGCCATTTTACGATAGGTGGTCCATTTGCCGCCATTGATGCTGATCATTCCCGAATCGGAAATACTGATGGCATGATCCCTTGACAATGCAGATGTCTTTTTATTCTTTCCTTTTATTAATGGGCGTAAGCCGGCAAACATGCTCCGCACATCCTGTAAAGAAGGATCCCTGCTCAGGTAACGGCCGATATGGGTGAGGATAAATTCAATTTCAATGGCCAGTGGTACAGGTTCTGCAGAAATTTTATTGATCGCTGTATCAGTAGTACCCAGTACAATTTTATTATGCCAGGGTACTGCAAATAAGACCCGGCCATCATCTGTACGGGGAATCATGATGGCAGTATCACCAGGGAGAAATTCTTTGTCTACCACCAGGTGAATACCCTGACTGGGACTGATCCTGTTTTGATGAAAAGGATCATCCATTTTCATGATGGCATCCGAAAAAACACCAGTAGCATTGATGACGACCTTACTGCTGATCTCGAATTCCTTTTCACTGAATTGATCCCTGGCCCATACACCGACGATTTTATTTTGTTGTTTCAGTAAGCCGGTCACCGGGAAATAATTCAGGAGGATGGCACCCTGCTCATGGGCGGTTTGTGCAATGCTGATCGCCAGCCGGGCATCATCAAATTGTCCGTCGTGATAAAGTACAGACCCTTTCAGGTTCTCCGGGTCCAGGGTAGGAGCTTTTTCCAGTGTTTTTTCTTTAGACAAAAAAAGGGAAGGACCTAAACCCAGTTTGCCGGCCATCTTATCATAGATCTTCAGTCCGATCCCATAGAATGGTTTTTCCCACCATTTATAATTGGGCACAATGAATGCCTGGTTATGCACAAGATGTGGTGCATTGCGGAGTAAGAGACCTCTTTCTTTCAAGGCGTCCATTACCAGCCGGATATTTCCCTGTTGCAGGTATCGCACTCCGCCATGAACGAGTTTGGTACTGCGGGAAGAAGTGCCCTTGGCAAAATCATGTTGTTCCAGCAGGATGGTTTTCAGTCCGCGGGAAGCCGCATCCAGCGCTATACCTAAACCCGTAGCGCCGCCGCCGATGATGCAGCAATCGAATTGGGGAGTGGAGAGGAGGCTGGTTATTGATGCGGATCTGTTCATGAGAGAAAATGTTCAATATTCAACGGTCAATGATCAATGTTCATTTTAGAGGTGTAAAGCAGGCCTGTTGCTAAAGTCTTTTTTTTACCGTGTGGACCAGTAATGCAGGTTTATATTAGTTGTTTCAAATAATTCGACTATGTTAATGAGTTATAAAAAATGTTCAATGCTCAACTATCAATATTCAATTTTCATGTCAGAAGCGTGATATAAGCCTGTTGCCAAAGTCTTTTTTTACCGGGTGGATCAGTAATGCAGGTTTATATGATTTGGTTCTATTAGTACTACTGTTTTCAATATTCAACTTTCTCCCGATAGCTATCGGGATTTCAATTTTGAATTGTTAGGTGTACCAGTTGCTATAGGAAAATCGATTAGGGTTCAGCAACCGCCTGTTAACCTGAGTATTGATCATTGAGCATTGAGCATTGAACATTTTCTTCCTTTACGCAGCACAAAAACTCATTCTCTTGCCCAAGCAATCGCTGCTTTTACCGCTCTTTGCCATCCATGAATCAACTCCGCTTTTTTGGCTGCATTCATCGAAGGGCTGAATGTTTTATCTGCCTGCCATTGTTCCTGTATCTCTCCGATATTTTTCCAGTACCCTACTGCCAGTCCGGCCAGGTAGGCCGCCCCCAATGCGGTGGTTTCTGTGATGCGTGGCCTGATTACTTTAGTCTGCAGTACATCACTCTGGAATTGCATCAGTTGGTTATTGACGGTAGCGCCGCCATCCACCCTGAGTTCGGCAATGCTGATACCGGCATCGGCTTCCATGGCTTTTAATACATCATAGGTTTGATAAGCGATGCTGTCCAGTGCTGCCCGGGCAATATGCGACTGGCTACTGCCCCTGGTTAATCCGAAAATACTTCCTCTGGCATACTGGTTCCAGTGTGGGGCGCCTAAGCCGGCAAAGGCAGGTACAATATATACACCTCCACTGTCTTCAACCTGCGCAGCCAGTGCTTCCACTTCTGCTGAGGTACGGATGATTTTTAATTCATCACGTAACCATTGCACCACTGCACCGGCAATGAATACACTGCCTTCGAGTGCATAATTTGTGGTATCATTCACCTGCCAGGCAATGGTGGTAAGCAGATTATTATTGGATTTAATGGCTCTTTCGCCGGTATTCATCAGCATAAAGCATCCCGTGCCATAGGTGTTTTTTACCATCCCGGGTTGGGTGCACATTTGTCCGAACAACGCGGCTTGCTGATCTCCTGCTATTCCTGCCACCGGTATCCTGCTATCAGGAATAATATTTCCGGTGACACCATAAATGCGGCTGCTGGGTTTTACTTCGGGAAGTATAGCCGCTGGGATATCAAATAACTGAAGCAGGTCCTGGTCCCAGGACAGGGTATGAATATTATAGAGCATGGTTCTGGATGCATTGGAAACATCGGTCACATGCACTTCTCCATTCGTTAATTTCCAGGTGAGCCAGGTATCGATGGTACCGAATGCGAGCTCGCCATTCATGGCTTTTTGACGGGCACCGGGTACATGATCCAGCAGCCATTTGAGTTTGGTGGCGGAGAAATAGGCATCAATGATCAGTCCGGTTTTATCGCGGATCAGGGATGCATGTCCGGCTGCTTTTAATTCATCGCAGTAAGCGGCGGTTCGGCGGTCCTGCCAAACGATGGCATTGTAAACGGGCAGGCTGGTTTTGCGATCCCATAAGACAGTTGTTTCGCGCTGATTGGTGATTCCGATACCGGCAATCTGCTTCATGGTGATATGGGCATTAGCCATTGCTTCGGCAATAGTACCAAACTGGGTACTCCAGATTTCATTGGCATCATGTTCCACCCAACCGGGTTGCGGATAAATCTGTTTGAATTCTTTCTGGGCAAGCCCTTTGATATTTCCCTGGTGATCAAAGATCAGACTGCGGCTGCTGGTGGTGCCCTGATCGAGGGCGAGGATAAAATGGGACATGGCAGGTTATTTAGTCAGGCAGTTAAGTTAAAGGAAAAAACCTACAAACCACTAAGTGGGTGAACAGTCTTTCTTTCGTTTCACTAATTTGAAGGACCTTATTTTATGAAGCTTTCTGTTGTCATTATTGTTTGTAAAAGCGATGCTGCCGGAGCTGTCAGAACGCTGCATAGCCTTCAACTGCCCGGGGCCGATCTTGTATTATATGATACCAGTAAAACCAGTATTGCAAAAGAGTTAGCGGAAAGTTTTGGTGCCCGTTGGGTGGAAGCTGACTGGAAAGGGTATGAACAGGTCAGGTACCAGGCTTCTTTGGTTGCATTGAATGACTGGATTCTGATGTTGCATACGGGGGAAGAATTGGATCATCATTTGCGCCATTCGCTGTCAACATTGGATTACCGGAATAAACAAGTGGCCTACCGGATTAGGTTCAAATCATTGTTTAACCGAAAATGGCTTTGTCATGGAGAGTGGGGCGGACATTATCATATCCGGCTGGCTAACCGAAAGTCAATTTCCGCAGTGGATCATAAAATCAATGAAGAAATATTCAGTCAACAGGGAATAACTGTTCAAAAACTCGGAGGTAATATTTTGCACCGTGTCTTGTATGACCAACTATCATTGCATAGCAAACTGAGGAGGGATGCCCGGCTCGCCGCCATACGTTATTTCAGGCATGGACAGCATTGTACAATATTGCACCTGTTTTTTTCACCCCTGGTCGCTTTTTTGCAAAATTATTTTTTCAAACTTGGTTTCCTTGATGGCAGAGAGGGGTATGTGTGTGCAAGACTGGGAGCATGGTACACATTTACCAAGTATAGTCAATTGCGAAAAATGTATCAGGATTTAAAAGGCCACCCGGAAACTGCCAAATATGCCAAATGATTTGTCGCCTTCCTTCGGTACGGAAGAGGGAAGCACTCTCCATACAAAATCAACCCGCAACACTTTAAAGATATTATCTACGCCGGTACCCAGTTCCAGGTAGGTATTGCCATTGAGGGTTTGAAAAGTATATCCCTGTTTGAAATTAAGTGCCCGGTTCGCCGGAGTCAGACTTCCCCATAATGTTTTAGCCGTCCAGAACTGCCGAAGCCGGAGCTTGGGAAATAAGCGGAAGATCCCGTTCCCGATATTGTGTTCGATATTGATGCCGGCATATTTATCATGAATGAATTCCCAGCGGTTCATCATATTGAAAGCATACTTATTATAGTAATACAGTTCATTACCCGGGGCAATATCAAGTAAGGTATAGGGAAGGGTACCAAAGGTTTTGCCACCATACACATACCAGGAAATATTGCCAAATGGCGGGATTTTAAAATTATCAGAAATACTGGCAGATAACTTGGTGTAGCTGTAGCTGCTGCGTAATACCCCTGCAAAACCGCGACTGATATTGATTTCACCAATGGGGTAAGCACTACCCAGACTGGTACGGTAGAAATGATTTTCCAGGAATCGCTCCAGCCAGGCAAAACGCAGTTTGAGTGAAATTTCAAAACTGGTCAGCGGATCCCCAGAGGCGGTGGTCCTGAACGAATCAAGAGGTACAAGGTTACGAAGTGGCAGGGTGGATTTATGAATGATGGTGAGCCGGTTGGACATCCAGGGTAAAACTTCTTTAAAAAACTCCAGTCTTTTTTCTTCTACTTTAATATTCTTTACCGGAATGCCCTTTTTTCGGATCGCCAGGGAGAAAACATTATCCTGCGATACTTCTCCGTAGTAGTTCTGTCCCCAGTCCAGATCATTGGTATAAGCAGCATATAGATATGTGCGTGGATCTTTGTTGGGAAGGAAAAATGCCTCAGCCATTCCTTTCAGCTTTTTGTCGCCGAATCCATAAGCGAGATAGGTATGCAGTTTTATTTTTTTGTTGAAATGTTTGTTGGTTCCAAGATCAAATCTTAGTCTCAATCCTTCCCATCCATTGGCAGACACCCAGTTGAACCAGGGGCCGATCTGGTAATTGCCGATATCCTTATAACC
>DAORJS010000075.1:0-10455 GCA_035439185.1 Chitinophagaceae bacterium | reverse complement strand
TGGGTAAATGGGCATAGGGTGCTTTACAGGCACTGTCAATATAATTCCCGGTAATTTCAGAATTGGGCTGTGCACTTTGGGTATAAATACCGGCACAGTCATAATTCTTCATACCAAAATGATGGATCTTATTGCGGGCTACAAAATTTCCAGCCATCATGTTTTCTTCGGCGGTCCAGCCCCAGCCCAGACTGATGCCAGTATACGGCAGGTATTCCAGTTCGTTATGGGTAACCGAAAAATTTTTAACAAAGCCTGCTGCGATTCCGGCAGAACCCCAGTCTTCAGTTCCGGTATTACTGATAAAATTATTATGGATTCCGATCATGGCGCAATGATCATTGCTCTCGCCGTTGTATGGGAGGTGAATCTCACGGCCTTCGTCCCCAAAATTTCCTGCAAGGATCGCATTGCCTCCAATATCTTTTAGCAGATTCCCTTTCAGGTCGGTCATTTTTACCCCCTTTACCAGGTCAATCGCATTGGAAGCTGTATGCATAACGGAACACTGAAGGAAACTGATCCTGGAAGCATAACTTATTTCCACTGCAGCAGGGGGTCTTCCGATCCAGGCCTGATTATCCAGACCGGGTTTGGCAGGTGTACCGGCCGGCTTGAGTTTATAAGCTTCCGTCATGTATAATCCCAGCTGATGTGGTACATGTCCCTGTTGAGAAGGACGTAACCAACCGGTATGCTGAAAGGAAATGCCTTCGATGCTGATATTTTTCACTGCATCCGTTTCTGTTCCCTGAAGCTGAAGCAATGTTTCAGTATAAGGAGCAATCACTTCTGCAGTAGCAAGGTCCTCTTCTTTCCGCGGCCAGTAATAAATTTTCTGCTTTTGCTGATCGAGGTACCATTCACCCGGTTCATCCAGCAATGGCAACGCATTCACGAGGGTAAAAGCAGAGTTGCCGGTTTCTTTGCTCAGCCAGGGAGCGGGCCAGGGATGTTCATTTTGTATTTTGCTTTCGGGTGCTTCAAAATAAACCCGGAGACTGTCCCCTTTACGTTCCATGGTTCTTACCCGGAGTATGGCAATCTCCCACCATTGATGAATAAAAAGTTCCAACCCTTTCCAATACTCCAATCCAACAAAGGGTAATACCGGAATTACACAGCTGGCTGTAGTTTTATCCCAATGCAGGATGCGGTGCATGGATCCGGCTTTGGCTGATTGTGCCCGTATTGCTTTTTTATTGTTTACCCATAATTGCCGGAACTGAAAAGGCAAATCCATCACATTGGGAACATCAGCTACCCAAACATTTTGCAGGCTCTCTTTCATTAAACCTAAAAAGGGGCTGTTTAGTTTTTTCCATCCCTTTATTTCTATACCGCCGCTAAGAACAGGTGCTTCACCGGGGAGGGCAGCAATGCGGGTAGGGCTATCAATGATACCACTATCTTCCGGACGCAGGAAGATTGTTTCCATGACCTGATAAGTTCCGCCACTCAACCAGATATTGATCCCGTTTTTAATGGAGGCATCATTCAAACGTCTTAACTCTCTTGCTTTACGGATGGCAGTTTGTAACGTTTGAATCGGTTGTTCCCGGCTGCCCGGATTGCGGTCATTTCCGGAAGGAGATACATATATATCAGCAGCGAAAGCCCCTGTAATCAACAGCAGGAAACAGCATGGCAGGAATATTCGCAATCGTTTCATCAATGGCGGGAAGATTAATCTTAAATGACTGTAAGGCAGTCAGTCAGACCATTAAATTTACCCCGGGTACCCACCCTGAAAAATGTACGGATTGGTTATAAAGATGGAGGATTTTACTGCATTACACCAGATCAATCCTGGAATATTTTCTTCATATAGGCCGTATTCGCCCCATAATTATACTTTGTATCGGAAGGCTTCTTTGCATCCCGGCTTCTTTCAATCACCAGCCAGCCGCGGTAGCCCATTTCATCGAGGCATTTTTTAACCAGGAGCATATTAATCTGCGGATCATTTTCGAGCCAAACACTGTCTTTATTACTGGCATGGATCATGGCGATATTTTCCTTTCCCAGTATTTTCAATTCGCTGATCAGGTCACGTCCTTCTTTGAGTGGATTGGAGAAATTAAAATAGATTTTTATAGCCGGTGAGGCAATCTCTTTTAATAATTGTACTTCTTCCTTTGCAGTTAATGCCGTTTCAATGGCAATCACCACGCCGGCAGCATCGGCCATTTTTCCGGCCACTTTTAACCTGGCTACTACGGAATCCCTGAGTTCAGGTTTTTTGCGTAAATCACATTGCACGCCCAATGGTAAGAATGCGGTTTTGACATTCATCAGCTGCATGGTACGGATACAATCAGCAATACTCTGGCGATATTCTGTTCTGCCGCAAAAAGATTGGGCATAGTAACCGGTCATAGCCAGAGAGAAGATTTCTACTTTTCTCTCTCTTGCTGTTTGCAGAAACTGATTTCTCACCGTATCATTCAATAACTGGTTCTCAAATGTGGGCCGGTTGCCTAATCCACCCATGTCCACTTCCACTCCATCGGCTTTGAGATCAGCGGCCAGTGTAATAGCACCAAGTTTTTGTCTTTTGAGTAACATCAGATCAATCAATCCGATTTTATACCGTTGATCCTGACGGGCCTTATCTACCTGCTCGTAAAACAGTTTGCGGATATTCTCAAATCCTTTAACGGCATGAGCCGGAAGCTTCTCTCCTTTTTCTCCAAATACATAAAATGCAGTTTCGGGTTCAAGGGTTATGCTGGTATCGAGCAGACTCCCATCTGTTGATTCAATGGCTTTCAGGTTCAGTCGCAGATGTTTGGCAAAAAACTCATAGACCGCTTTGCGTTTGCTGAAACCAAAATCATGTTTTTCATTGGGCAGGTGCACATTCACCAGGTTTTCTTCCTTTCCATACCAGCGATACATTTTTTGCAGGTATAATAAATCATGCTCAGGCATTCTGTCGGTCCAGTCGCCCCCATCACTTACCACCAATTGTGGCAGTGGTGCCGCCATGGCTGCAATTTCAATATTGTCGGTTCTTCCCATACAACCATGTACATTTTGTCCGCTTTCGCAGGGGCAACCACCATAGAAATAAGAAGAGAGGTTGACAACCGGCGCAGAAACTTTAATTCTTTTATCAATGGCCGACATCATTACCGTATGTGTTCCGCCGCCGCTTCCGCCAACAATCGCCACACGACTGGTATCGGCATCTTTTTGTGATAACAGATAATCGAGGATACGGATACTGGCCAGGGTTTGCAGGGTCATGGCCAGACTTTGACGATGATCTTCCTGTTTGCATTGCAGCAAAGATTCGCCCCAGGCAAACATATCATAGTTGAAAAGCATGGCACCCATCTTTGCAATCGACGCTGATGTGTACTGGCAATCTGGACGGTAACGGTGTTTATCCCAATGCCCCTGCGGGTGCAGGACCACCGGAATTTTTCCTTTAAATTTTTCAGGCCTGTATAAAGAACCATTGACCCAAAGACCCGGTAGAATTTCAATAGCCATATTCTCAACAGTATAGCCGGGGAATTTCCGGAGATTTGTCCGGATAGGAGCCGTACCCGGTGAGGCGGGCAACTTGGATAATTCCATGGCTTCTTTCAAACATGATTGTAAACCAGATCTGCGTTTTTCCCATTCTTCCAGATTATTGTATTGGGCTGCAATGCGGTCCAGCTCGGCCCAACCGTCCTTTGGTTCCCAGCGATAATACTCATAGTAAGCCAGCTTATAGACCTTATCCTTTTCCTTTCTCACTTTCATCTCCAGCGGCTTCAGGATATTATCCAGCGTGGTTTCGGCATCGGCGCGGAATTTCCATTCGGCATAGGTCACTTTCTTATTCGCGACCATACTATCCACATAGCGGATGGTGATCCCGTATCTTTTTTGTACTTCATTGAGCACTTCCTTCAATGGTTTGGAAAACTGATTTTCTGTATTGAGCTGTGCCTGCAGGAATGGAGAAAAGCAGAGCCCATTTAACATCAGGAGAAGAAATAATTTATACTGCTTTTTCATTGTCTCTGTTTTGTTTCCAGCTACTGTACAATAAATTGGGAGCGAGCGTTGGTTTTGGGAAAAACAGACTGGCGATATAACCCACTCCGATCACTACCAGATGACTGTACACACCCAGCATCAGTTTATGCTGTGTGAAATTAAAATTACCCAAATCCAGCAGGAGTTTTGGATTTTTTACGCCAATGGGCGTACTGGTCAGGAAGGCCCAGGCAGTAAAAAGGATGCATGTAATGATCCCGATATTCACACCCTGGCGGTTGGCCCTGGCGCTGAATAGTCCAAGGAGAAAGATGCCTACAATACCTCCCGAGAAAATGGCATAGATAGTAAAGATGATACCGAGGACCCCTTCATTGCCACTGAGCAGGTATAAGGCCCCGATGCCGATGGCAATCAATCCGGAGATCACCACAAAAAGTTTACTGGTTCTTAAATAAATGGCATCTGGTTTACCGGGATAGAATTTTTTATAATAATCCTGTATACCCACCGCCGCCAGTGAATTCAGATCGGCACTCAGACTGCAGATGGCAGCACTGATCAAAGCGGCTACAATAAAGCCAATCACACCGGTGGGCAATTGGGTCATGATGAAATGCGGAAAGACTGCCTCCGCATTGGTACCTGCCGGCAATTGATTTTGCGTATAAAAAACAAAAAGCGCTGTACCGATAAACATAAAGATCGTCCAGATAGGAACAGTCAGCGAAATACCCAGTAAAGAAGCCTTGATGGCTGCTTTATCTGTACGAGCCGTGAGGTAACGTTGTACCACGGTTTGGTCTGTTCCATATTTCTGAATCGCATAAAAAGCTCCGTTGATGATCATCACAATCAGGGTCAGTTGGGTGAGGTCAAAATCATAAGGACCAAAACCGGTCCGGTTATTTTCAGCAGCCACACGGATGGTTTCGGGCACACCGCCTTTGATAGAGAATAACAGCACACCCAGACAAATAATCCCGCTCGCAAAAAGCATGAAGCCCTGGAATACATCCAGCCAGATCACGGCCTGCATCCCTCCTTTTAAATTGACCAGGACGAGTACGGCACCAACCACGGCCAGAATCAGGTAGGGATTGATACCGGTCATTTCATTCACGGCTACGGCAATTAAAAAAAGAACTGTACCCATTCCGGCAAACTGCCGGATGATAAAAGAGGAGGAACTATAATAGCGGGCAAAACTGCCAAAACGTTTTTCAAAATATTCATAGGTGCTGAGTCCGATTACTTTGCGGAAAAGCGGAACTATGAACCAGATCGTACCCAGTAATACCACGGGTACCATCAGTCCCTGTACCAGTAATATCCAGTTACTGGTATAACCCTGGGCGGGATAACCCAGGAAGGTGACGCTGCTGATGAGTGTGGAGAGCAGGGAAAGTCCAAGTGCCCAGGCGGGAAAATTTCCTTTGGACAGAAAAAAGTTTTCTGTGGTATCCTGTTTTTTGGCAAAGCGAAAGCCCAGCCAGAGCGTAATACCCAGTACCACCACGATGATACTGTAATCAATAAACTGAAGATGATTCATTGGCCTTAATTATACAATCGTAATAATTCGTCAGGAAGCGGATAACTCCCTGGCTTTACCGTACTAAAATATTCACCGGACGACATCCTGACCACTCCTCTTTGCCATTCTTCCACGGGTTGTAGTCTGTTGATCTTCATTTCCTGCAGAATAGCTGCTGCTGTTGCTCCTCCTTCTATAAAAACTTCTTTTACTCCGGTTGTTGCAATCAGTTCACGAACGGTTACTGCCATCCGTTGTCTGATGACGGCTGCTCCCTCCGTTGATTCATCAATGGCCAGCAGGATTTTTTGGGAAGATTGCATCAACTCAACAGCTGTTTGCAACCATTCATTAGTTAGTGTTTCAGGTAACCAAATGACCGGTCCTCCTCTTTCTTTCAGGTTATGTACAAATTTTTTCCGCTGATCAAAGGCAGTACCGCTGATATATAAATGTGGTAACCGGATGCTGATGGATCTATTCTTTTGTTGATTGGCATTCCGGCTCAGCAGGGCTTCAAAAAAATCGCCTGCTCCTGCCAGTAACCAGGATTGATCCAGTCTACCCGCCCATTGTGTTACGTCTCCACTATTAGCGGCTTCACCGGCTACAATTCCGCTGGCCGGCAAACTATCTTCCGGAAAAAGCATCACTGCTTTTCTTTGCAGCATTTCGCTGACACTGGAGTGGCGTACCGGAAATTCAGGATCATTTGCAAATCCGGTTTTATGAATTTTTTGTCCCAATACGTAATATTCACCTGCCATGATGGTTCTGCCCATGGATGGATTAGCCGAAAGAATAAATGACCTTGGTTTTCCCAGTACTTCCATTTGTTCCAGCAATTCCTCCACTACATATCCGCGCAGTACTGAATCTGTTTTTTTATATACCCATTCAGGATGGAGTGCCTGTACCTGTTGGGTGATCTTCCTGGTTTGTTCTATTGCTTTTTTTTTGGGTAAAGAGCGGCTATCGGTTGAAACAATCAATACATCCGCTTTGGTATCGCTGATATCCTGCAGAAAGAGTTCCGCAGACAATCCAAATCGCCAGGCGATTCCCGCCATTTCTGCGGCTCCGGTCAGATCATCTGCGATTACAGCTATCATGATTGGTGTTTGGCAAGTTGAACGGCGCTTTCAATAGCCAGCAACATGGCATCAGCACTGGCAATTCCCTTTCCGGCAATTTCAAATGCAGTGCCATGGTCGACTGAGGTCCGGATAATGGGCAGGCCCAATGTAATATTCACTCCTTTCACACTATCCATTTGTTGTTTGGCAGCATTCCATTTAAAACCGGCCAGTTTAAAAGGAATATGTCCCTGATCATGATACATCGCAACGACACCACCATATGCACCTGTTGCTGCTTTGGCAAAAAGTGTATCGGGAGGAACAGGTCCTTCTACCTCATAGCCCATTGCTTTAGCCGATTCCACTGCTGGTGCAATTTCCTGATCATCTTCTGTACCAAATAAACCACTGTCGCCGGCATGCGGATTCAATCCGGCCACTCCGATTTTCAGGTTGGTCTTGCCCAGTCTTTTTAATCCGTCAACAATCAGTTCAATCACTTCCACGATTCTTTCTTTCTTTACTAAATCGCAGGCCTGACGAAGCGAAACATGAGTGCTGACATGGATCACGTTGATATGATCCTCTACCAGCAGCATCGCATATTTTTTAGTGCCGGTATAATGGGCATAGATTTCTGTATGACCGGCAAAATGATGGCCGGCTTCATTGATGGATTTTTTATTGATGGGACCTGTTACTGTGGCATTCACTTCACCGGCCATGGCCAGTTCAATCATTTTCTTCACTGCCTGGAAGCTGGCTTCCCCGCAATTGGGATCAATCTTTCCAAATTGTAATTGATTGATATCTGTAATTCCCAGATCCAGCACATCGATGGTTCCTTTGATAAATCCTGCTTCTTTTACATGCTGTATAGAATGAATAGTCGCAGGTAATTGCAGACGGGAAATGATCTGTTCAAATACAGCTGCATCGCCTACGAGTAAGGGCCGGCAGCTTTCATATACAGCATCTGCTAATAAAGCTTTCACAGCAATCTCTGGCCCGATGCTGGCAGGATCTCCCATACTGATAGCTACAATCGGTTTACTCATTTTATCTTCAGTTAATTATTCTTCCTCTCAAATAATAGCATTTCTGATCAGAGTGGAGGCATCATTACGGACTTACAAATTCCTTTTTCCTCCATCAACTGTTTCAATACTTTTAAACTTTCGCCAAGGGTACGGCCGGATTGATACAGTGCTCCGTATGCATCACTTTTTTCCTGTAGTTCCTGTAAAAGTGCCGTATCATTTTTTTCAAAAGCCCTGATCATCTCTGCATAGAGTTCCGGGTAAAGATTGCCGGTACTCGGTACCAATCCGTCGGCTCCCATCAGCAAGGCGTTGGCGCTTTGGGTGGCCCAGCCCAGTATATAATGAAAATCGGCACGGGATTTCCAGCGATCTACAGATTCCTTTAACCTTTCCTCACTTCTTTCACTGTCCTTGATCCCCACAATATTCGGATGATGACTGAGTTCCTCTACCAGTTGCAAGGGAATACTCATATGGGTAGTGGCCGGAATATTATAGATAAACAAAGGAAGCGGAACCGTATTCGCCAGTTCTGTGAAATACTCCTTCATTTGTAATGCTGTCAGGGAATAATAAGAAGGAAGGGTGGCTACCAGTACATCCACTCCATGCAGGGCACAATATGCAGCGAGGGAAGTGCTTTCGGACATTACATTGGAGCCGATGCCGGCATACAGTAATGTTCCGGGTTTCTTGATTCTTTCTGCAGTATGGATATACTCCTTCTTTACCTGGAAGGGAATGGAGGCCGCTTCGCCTGTAGTACCCAGGATAAAGGGAGCAATTCCCTGCTCATAGAAAGTGCTGAATAATTTCTCCACTGCAGTATCATCAATCTGTAATCTTTCCGTTAATGGAGTAATCGCCGGCACAATCACACCGCTGTATTTTTTAGATAGTTTCATTTACTGGCGGATTGATAAATTTGAATCGCATCGTCAAGCGTGATTTCTCTTGGATTATTTTTCAGTAAACGCTGAATCTTCATGGCATCAGCTGCCATTTGTGGAATAGCAGATGGAGGCACATTTACTTCCTGCAAACTAGCCGGGATACCACAGGCTTTGTTCAGACTTCTGATTTTTTCAACGCCAGCCATTGCTGTATCGAAAGCAGTTTCCTGTTGCTTGCAACCAATTGCCAGTGCCACCTGTGCATATTTATCAGTGGCCGCTGGAATATTGTATTCCATTACATAGGGTAGTAATAAAGCATTGGATAGTCCGTGTGCAAGATGGAACATACTTCCCAGCGGATAGCTCAGCGCATGTACGCCTGCAGTGTTCACAGGGCCTAGACAAAATCCGCCCAGCAGACTTCCCATGGCCAGATTTTCACGGGCAACTGTATCCTGTCCGTTCCTGACAGCTGTTTCAATATTGGCTGCGATAAGTTCAACTCCTTTTAATGCGTATACATCAATCAGGGGTTGTGAAAACTTATTGGTAAATGCTTCCAGACAATGGGTTAATGCATCCATACTGGTAGCTGCGGTGATGGAAGCGGGCAAACTGAGGGTAAGCAGCGGATCTACATACACGATATCTGGTACCAGAAAAGGACTGATGATTCCTTTTTTCTGATTCTCTTCATCAATCAGAATCGCATTGGGAGACACCTCACTGCCGGTTCCGCTGGTTGCGGGTACACAGATCAGTTTCTTTTTTCTTTCTTTGAGTAAACCGATGCCCACATAATCTTTCAGTTGCTGTTCGTTATCCAGTTGAGCTGCCACCAGTTTGGCTATATCCAATACACTTCCACCGCCAATACCAATCACGATATCCGGATTAAAAGGCGTTACCTTCTTCATCAGTTGATCAAAATCACTGAAAGAAGGTTCTGCCACAATGGAAGTATCCTGAAAAATCCGGATACCGGCCTCTTCAATACTTTTTTTAAATGGCTGCAGTGAATTAAGTAAAGGATCAATAGTGAGCAGAAATACTTTATCGGGATGCAATGCGATAATATCACCGGCCAGTTGTGGCAGGGTTCCATTTCCAAAGACAAGCTTTCCAGGAAAAAATATAGTCAGTGGCAGTTCAGGCATGTATCAACAATTAAATCGCGGCATCCAGCGGATACCTGGGCAATAAAAGAGATGCGGTATCTACCGGTTGAATGCTCAATTTTTCACACCAGGACAAAAAGCAATCGTGAATGCCGTCGAGGGTATTCTTTTGCTCCGGTGTCAGTTCCAGGGCTGTGGCACGACTGATGGTACGAACAGGTAACCCTCTTTTCCGCAGAAAATATTTGGCACTCATGGGGTAGGCAATATGTATGAGTGGATCAACGCGACTGATTTCCCCTTGCAACCATTTAACTTCTTCCTGTTTAGCCGGGTTGGTAGCATTATTCACCATCCATACCAGTATTTCAGGATAAAAATTACCGCTGATACTGCTCATCCCTTTGGCACCCATTTGCAAACTGTACATGGCATTCGGTGAATGGGCATCATAGAATTCAAATCCTGCATTAGCATTTTTCACCACTTCCAGTTTGGCCTGCACAGATTCCAAAGCAATAGAAGTGTCTTTATGATATACAAATCTTCCTGATGATAATAATTGCCGGAACACCTCGGCACCAAGTATTCGTTTATAAGGAGCCGGACATTCATACATTCCCAATGGAATGTTTCCGGTGAGCTTAAACATTCTTTCAAAATTCCGAAGCAGGATATCATCGCTGTCTTCTATGTTCGCATAATGTCCGGTAATGAGGATGGCGGCATCAATACCGGTATCGTAAATTCTTTTGGTGAATTCTGCCTTATCATCAATAGTGA
>DAORJS010000074.1:0-10467 GCA_035439185.1 Chitinophagaceae bacterium | reverse complement strand
CAACCTGATCTTCGTTCTTTTTTGTTCAACTACAGGGATGAAGAAAAGAGATGACTTATCTTCGTGGCCGTTTTAAAAAACGATTGCCCGCCTTTTACTAACCATCCGGCAAACAGAAATATTTATGCAATTATCTTCTTTCTTACAACGCTTCAACGAACCCGAAACTTTAAAAATGGCCAAGCTGGGCCGCGAACTCAGGGCCAAAGGAATTGATGTGATTGATCTCAGTCTGGGTGAACCTGATTTTGACACCCCACAGCATATCAAGGATGCAGCCATAAAAGCCATTCAGGATAACTGGAGTCATTATACACCGGTTCCCGGTTTTCTGGATCTGCGGGAAGCGGTTTGTACCAAACTGAAAAGAGATAATAATCTTGATTATAAACCGGAACAGATTGTGGTATCAACCGGTGCCAAACAAAGTCTGGCTAATGCCATACTGGCCCTGGTGGATGAAGGCGATGAAGTCATCATACCTACTCCTTATTGGGTAACCTACAGCGAACTCGTTAAAATCGCCCGGGGAAAAGTTGTGGAGATCAAGAGTAAGGCAGCCAATCAATTCAAGATCAGTGCTGCTGAACTGGAAGCTGCCATCACCCCGCAAACAAAAGTATTCCTGTTCTCTTCAC
This sequence comes from Chitinophagaceae bacterium, assembly GCA_035439185.1. Taxonomy (GTDB): domain Bacteria; phylum Bacteroidota; class Bacteroidia; order Chitinophagales; family Chitinophagaceae; genus JJ008. Next base: position 9,829 of record DAORJS010000074.1, on the reverse strand, counting down.
CCTGCAATCCCAGTGGTACCGTTTATTCAAAAGCGGAACTCGCAGCGTTTGCTGAAGTATTCAGAAAATATCCTTCCATCACGATTCTCTCTGATGAAATTTATGAGTACATCAATTTTGTAGGTGCCCATGAAAGTATCGCACAGTTTGATGACCTGAAGGACCGTGTGGTTCTCATCAACGGACTGAGTAAGGGATTTGCGATGACGGGATGGAGGATCGGATATATTGCTGCCCATGCCGATATCGCTAAAGCCTGTGAAAAAGTACAGGGACAGTTTACAAGTGGCACCTGTTCCATTGCACAAAAAGCAGGAGTCACTGCGCTGACGACTGATCTCCGCCCCACCCGCGAAATGGCTGAAGAATTTACCCGTCGCCGGAAAAGAGTATTGGAGCTCGTCAGAGAAATTCCAGGTATTCAATGTCCGGAACCAGATGGTGCTTTTTATATTTTTCCGGATGTGAGCAGTTATTATGGGAAGTCAGACGGACAGACCACAGTGGCCAATGCTCCCGATTTTTCCATGTACCTGCTGAATAATGCACATGTGTCTTCTGTCATGGGTGATGCCTTTGGTGAACCCAACTGTGTTCGCTTCTCCTTTGCCAACAGCATGGAAAAAATTGAAGAAGGATGGAAGTGGATTAAAGAAGCATTGGCTAAACTGAAATAATTGTATTTATTTTTTCAGGAGTTTCATGGTTTCCTTTTCCTGATTAGTCAGCACCAGTGTGTCACCTGACCAGGAAATCGTGTACACCTGATTTTCTGAACGGCTCGTAACGGTTAGTTGTTGCTGCTTTCTATCAAAAGTAAAACTGCCTTCTTCCTCTTTCTTATCGTTTATATAGTATGGAATTTGTTATCGGCAGTAAATTCGATGTTAGCCGTTTTCAATATTTCTTTGGTCTCCTCAGCAGTTACTTTCTCTGATTTAAAATCCACAGGCTTCCATTTGCCAGTAATTTCTTTTGGTTTGGAAGAGGAATAGGATCAGGCAAATAAAGCCTCTGCCGTGATCAGGAGCAGGAAATATCGCATTGGTTAATTTTATAAGAAAGGTAAGGAAAAACTGAAAGGTTATTTATGTAGTGCCAGCAATTTCCGGTGCAGGTCCAGTACCTGTGGGATGATCAATTCCTGTTCATTGTTGATAATGACTTCGTCACATTGGTTCATTTTCCGCTCTTCATCCCATTGCTTGTTCATACGGCTGATCACTTCTTCCTGATTCACTCCGTCTCTTTCCATCACTCTTTTAATTCTTAATTGCTGCGGAGCCGATACGCCGATGATTTTATCCAATCCTGCATGGGCACCGCTTTCAAATAAAAGCGCCGCTTCTTTGATGGCATAGGGACTGGTTTGTTTTTTCATCCACTCTTCTGCATCACGGATCGTCACCGGGTGAATCAACTGGTTTAATTTTTCCAGTTTGGCCGGATTATTAAAAACGATGGAGGCGATTTTTTTCCGGTTCAGTTCCTGGCCGGTATAGGCATCATCCCCGAATTCAAGCTGGATGGCCTTTCTTAATTCCGGATCGGTATTCATTATTTTTTTTGCGGCTGTATCTGCATAATAAACCGGTATCCCAAGTATTTCGAATACTTTGGCTACGGTGGATTTGCCACTGCCGATTCCGCCTGTGAGTCCGATCCTGAGCATAGTACCCAAAAATACAAATTCCGTGCTCCTGCAGGCTGAACCTCCGAAGCACGGAATTTTTAGCGTGTAATTACTTATTTCTTATCTGCTACAGCCGGTTTGTTGATCGCGGCTGTCCAGTCCATACTGATGGCAGATTTTTCAATTTTGATATAGCTGCCCGGGCTCACTTCAATATTCAGGGTGCCATCATCATTTATTTTGTTGATGGTGCCATGGATACCCGCAATGGTCACGATCTTATCTCCGCGCTGCAGATCTTCAATAAATTTCTTCTGGTTTTTGGCTTTTTTAGCTTGTGGACGGATAAAGAACAGCCAGAAGACCAGGATCATCAGACCCAGAAAAATAAACTGAAAGCCGCCGCCCTGAGAGCCACCCTTTCCCTGTTCGCCTCCGGGAGGCATACAGGAAGTCAGGTAAATGGACAAAAGACCCGTGAGCAAAAACGATATACGTAGTTTCATTGATTGTTTTTAAAAGGTATGTTGTGAATATTATTTCTCCTGTATGTCACCGGTAAAGGTAAGGGTATGGTCTTTGGAAGGACTGGTATTGGCTTTTACATAAATCTGTTTGGAAATAGTGCCCGATCCGCTGCCATTGAACTTTGCTTTGATAATTCCTTCTTCACCAGGGGCAAAAGGCTTCTCCGGTTTCTCGGGGATGGTACATCCGCATTGAGCTGATACGGATTCAATCAGCAATATTTTATTACCGGAATTTTTAAAACGAAAACTGACTTCAATGGACTGGTCTTTTACCAGTTTACCCAGATTTTGAACCAAGGGGTCAATCCATTCGATGCTGGTATAACTGGCTGTATCATTCAGCACTTTTTGTTTTTCTTCCGGGCTCAGGTTGTCCGGGGCATTCACGGCTTTTTTATCGCCGGATTTGCAGGCTGTCAGGCTGACTGCCAGCAGGAAGGGAAGGGTTATTTTTTTCATATCGTGAATTCTAGATCGCAAATGTAAGAGAAAGCCGTAAACTGCCGAATCAGGCCGGCTGATTACTGCTTTTTATATTCTGATTTCTGCATTTTCCCGTCCTGAACCAGTTCTTTATGGATATTATCCAGGATACCATTCACAAACTGGCCGCTCTGGGCGGTACTGTAATCCTTGGCCAGATCAATATATTCATTAATAGTGACCTTGGGAGGGATGGTTTCAAAATACAGGAATTCAGCCACCCCCATTTTCATCAGGATCATATCCAGATGGGCAATTCTTTCCGGGTCCCAGTTTTTCAGTTTGGGAATAATCAGGGTTTGGAGGTGCTCACTTTTCTCGAGTACGGTTTGCAGCAGTTTCCGGGCGAATTGTTCTTTATCGGCTCCCAGTAAATGCTGAAAATCGAGGCTGCCGGGTTTTTGCATAAAGCCCACCAGCAATTGTACAATCATTTCCCCATCATCTTCCCAGTTCGAGAACAGGTCTTCGATATGGGAGGTAAATGATTCGTTGGCAAGCAGGAGATCGTTAAGGATATAATCCAGAATTGCTTTTTCAGATGCTTTTTCCCTGGATCCGGTGGCGATATAATTTTTGTATTCCGCGCTGTTGGACAACTGCACATAAATTTTACGGATCAGGTCATTGTCTTTTTCATCTGACTGCTGATACAACATGGCCGGTTTATCAGCTGCCATTTGTTTTTGCAGGGATTCGTCTTCGAGCATTTTCCAAAGCAGTTCATTGCCGGAAATTTTGGTATTTACCTGCATATCTTCGGCAGTAGGCAGGTGTTTGGAAGCCCTTTGATGGGCATCAGTTTCGGCGTAACGGGCAACTTCGGAAAGAAACCAGGTCAGGTAACTGAGCAGGGAACTGGTTTGTTTGAAATGGTTGTCAAGAATTTTCTGGGGTTGCAATTTACCCCGCAGGGCTTCGCTGTCATTGTCCAGGTTGCTGATGGTATAAAGGGTCTGCATCACTTTCACCCGGATATTTCTTCTGCTGATCATGCGTAAGAGCTGTTTGAAGCCGCAAAGATAGGTGAAAAACAAAAGCAGCCGGGTCTTAGAGGCCGGCTGCTTTTGAAAAGATTGACAATTACTGTTTTACAAACCTGATATTTCTCTGACCACCTGATTCAGATACAAGGCTCAGTGTATAAGTACCGGCAGGTAAGGAAGCTACATTCAGTTCTTCCTGATTGACACCGGATACAGCTTGTATGGTTTGACGGAATACCAGACTACCCTTGCTGTCGGTGATCACAATATTCAGTTCCTCGCGCTGGGCACTGCTGTAATTAAGCCGGGCAATATTGCTGACCGGGTTCGGTTGCAGGTTCACAATCTCAAATCCGGATTTGCTGTTCAGCAACAGCACGATATTACTATAAGTGATTTTACCGTATTCATCTTTCATCCGTACACGGTAATAGTTTTTACCGGTCAGCGGACTCAGATCGGTATGTGCAAATGGCTGGAGGCAACGGTTATAATCAGCTGCGATATTTTTAATCGGACTGAAGATCCGGCCATCGCTGCTTCTTTCCAGATCAAACACAGCATTGGGACCGGTACAGGTTGCTTTCCAGTCGAGCTGGTGGGTACCATTGCTGAGTTTGGTGCCGGTGAAATATTCCATGATGATCGGCAGGGCTGCAGAAGATGAAACGATCCAGGGAGAGAAGGAACTGACCGGTGCACTGGTAGTGGAAGAATATATTCCGGAAGCAAGCACCGGGGTTGTCATTGACCCCACCATCACATAAGTGGATCCGTTATGCCTGAAAGTATAGGGGGTTCCGCTCACATTAAAGGAGCCTCCATGTTCTGCCGCAGCCCATTTAAAAGTCAGGTTGGCTGTATTACCACCAGTGGTCATTTCATTGATATTCCAGGTACGTTGCACACAAACTGCATTATTGGAACTGGAAGGTGTGATGCCTGTGGATACCCGAACGCTGTACACTTCAATCGGCCCGGTTGTATTATTAATGGTAAGTGCATTATAGGAACTGGCATTCGGAGACACAGGGAATTCAAAACTGGATCCGGCTGCAATGATCTTTGTAACGACTCCGGTACCATTGGTAACAAAATAGGAAGAGGAGGATGCTCCTGTTACAGTAGCCCCTTCTGCCAGGAATACATCGTTATTGCCTAATTGCAGTTTACCTCCTGTGATATTGAGTGTGCCATATACAATCAGTTTACAGGATAAGGTACGTGTACTGTTGATCGTCAACGTACCACCGGAAAGAACAGTAATACTCGCCGCACTGGGATCAACATTCATAGTTACGTTTTGTCCGGAAATAATACTCACATGGTTAGAGGCCGTGGGAACTGATCCGCAACCCCAGGTGCCGGCTACATTCCAGTTGCCACTGGCGGCGTTGGACAAACAGGGATTGGGATCCACCTTGGCCCACCAGGTTCCCCATTTGGAATAACCATCCAGATTGGGGGTTGCTCTTGATTGTGCATATTCTTGAATGGTCCAAAAAGAAGCATCATTCAAAGGATCAACCATGGTATGACTGTAATCACCCCAGCGGTTTCTGCTGCCTCCGAAATCTTTTTCGTAATAGTCAACTCCGTCTTTATATACTACAGGATCCTGCATAGTACCCGCTGCATCAGTGCCATATCTGAAGGCATAAGCAGCGCCAGGATAACCATCACTTTCTGTTTTGGTAAAACCCATCAGTACATCGCTATTGCTGTTGACTGATAGTGTTGGATAGGTGTACCAGTGTTCACCATTGCTATTCGTCGCGGTCGGTACTTCCACCCTTCCTCCGTCTGCAAATGTACCGCTGGTATTAAGTTTGGTCCATTGTACACCGGTATGGGTTAATCCGGCCAGAGGTAGCCCAACTGCCTGTGCATACCAAATCGCGTTGTTTCGGAAAACAACATTACCTCTTATATATGCGTCCCCAACATCAACACCAGCAAGAGTACCTGGACAGGTAAAAATTGGCGCAGCACCGTTCACACAGGTTTGTGGACCAATATTTCCACTTTGTTGTAACCAACCACCTCCAGTCGTCCTGCTATTGAGGCCACCAACTGTAAACACTGGTACTGATGGTGTACCTGTTATTGTATTTAATTGGTATGAAGCCCCTGCACTTGAAAAATGATTAGGTGCATAAAGCGTATTTTCAGTGGCAGAATAAGTCTCAGCCGGGTGAGTACAGAACTGTGTACCTGTAAAAACAGTGGAAGTTACCGTTCCGCTTCTCAGCGCGGGATAATCTATCACATAAAAACGATTGGGTGGTGATCCTGCTGCTATGGGAAACATATTAATACCGATTGCAATCCAGTTTTTATTGAATCCCAGCATAGGGTAATCCGCCCAGTTAGCAGTACCCGGGTCTGGATCAAACGAGTAAAGGTTATAGTTTCCCTGGGGGTCATGTGTCTGAGAAATACCCAGTAAGACTCTTGAAGCTGCATCATTGCCATTTGATACAGCAGCAACTATCCAGCGATTATTATAAGGATCATATACAACCCTAGGATCAAACACATTGTCGCCATCAACGCCTAGCGAGTTCCAAAAAGTTTCAATCGACACTACACTTAGCTGTGCTCCGGTAACCTTGTTTAGTATCCTGTAATTATTATTGACCTGTACAAACACTTTATCCAGACCAACAGCTCCATAAGTATCAGGAGGTATATTCCAAAATCCAGAACCTGTTTGCGGGCCATCAGGTACCCCTTCATAATTTAAACTTGGAGATGGGGAAACAACTGTAATACGGTTAACAGTTACTGTACTGTTTGTATCCAATTTAGCAGGCATTACTGGTTCAACATGCTCGGCATTATCATTTGGGATAAAACTTTTTCTGTTAATGGGTGGCCTAGGTAGGAGCGCTTCCACATCCGCCATTTGCTGGAAATTGACTACGGCCGCTTTAACCGGGCGTTCAACAGATCTGCCGATTTGTGTCTGGGCATTGACCGGCGAATGAAATAAAGCCAGCAAAAAGAAAAAGAGCAGTCCTGTTTTAATGGAATTGAATGGGTTTCGGTTCATGGTTTTGATTTATGTTTTTCAATCGGTTCTTTGTTTTTAGGGATTTCCCCCTAAATATACAGTTTGCATTAATCCACTCATTATTAAGATATTATTCGGTGGAAAGCTTGTGGAAATCCCCGGATTGGCTGTCTGATATTGTTGAAGAAAATAGGTGAAAATGAAAATTTGTCCAGACATTTTTAGTCGCTCCCTACCAAACTGCCAATAAGCCCCGGGAAACCTGAAAAAATGACTGGTTTACACCCCTTGGCATGTTATTTCCTGTACCTTCGCCGGCCCGCCGGCCATAGCATTAGCGAAGGCCGGTCCGTCAGCCGAAGCCCTGGCGTAGGCTGACTTCAATTTTCAAAAAACTCAAAATCAATAGAACTATGGCTAAAAAAGTGAATGTGACCCCGCTTCATGACAGGGTGATCGTAAAAGCAGCCGCTGCCGAAGAAAAAACCGCAGGTGGCATTATTATCCCTGATACCGCAAAAGAAAAACCCCAGCGCGGTGTAGTGATTGCCGCAGGACCTGGCAAAAAAGATGAACCGGTAACCGTTAAGACCGGTGATACCGTTCTCTATGGCAAATATGCCGGTACCGAGATCCAGATCGACGGTGATGATTATCTCATCATGCGTGAGTCTGATATTCTTGCAATAGTTTAATGTGAAAATGTGAAGATGTGCTAATGTGAAAATTGCCTTAGCCACTTCAGTTTTTCACTTCATTTTCAAATTTTCATATTCTCAAATTTTCAAATTTATAAATTATGGCAAAGCAAATCTTCTTCGACATTGAAGCAAGAAATAAAATGAAGAAAGGCGTTGACACGCTGGCCAACGCAGTGAAAGTGACCCTGGGGCCCAAAGGCCGTAACGTGGTGATCGAGAAAAAATTCGGTGCCCCTGCAGTTACCAAGGATGGTGTAACTGTAGCTAAAGAAATTGAACTGGAAGATCCCATCGAAAACATGGGTGCCCAGATGGTAAAAGAAGTAGCTTCCAAAACCGCTGATATCGCCGGTGATGGTACTACTACCGCTACCGTACTGGCCCAGTCCATCATTAGCGAAGGATTGAAAATGGTGGCTGCCGGTGCCAATCCGATGGACCTGAAAAGAGGGATTGACAAAGCCGTTAGCCTGGTGGTGGAAAGCCTGAAAAGCCAGAGCCAGACCGTTGGTAACGACAGCAAAAAAATTCAGCAGGTGGCTACCATCTCTGCTAATAACGATGATACCATCGGTAAACTGATCGCTGAAGCTTTTACCAAGGTTGGTAAAGAAGGGGTGATCACAGTAGAAGAAGCAAAAGGTACCGACACAACTGTTGATGTGGTGGAAGGTATGCAGTTTGACCGTGGTTATATTTCTCCCTATTTCGTGACCAACAGCGAAAAAATGGAAGCAGAACTGCAGAACCCCTATATCCTGATCTATGATAAAAAGATCAGCAATATGAAGGATATCCTGCATATCCTGGAGAAAGTGGCCCAGAGTGGTCGTCCACTCCTGATCATTGCAGAAGATCTGGAAGGCGAAGCACTGGCTACCCTGGTGGTAAACAAACTCCGTGGTACTCTGAAAGTGGCTGCTGTAAAAGCTCCTGGTTTCGGTGACCGCAGAAAAGAAATGCTCACGGATATCGCGATCCTGACAAAAGGTATCGTGATCAGCGAAGAGCAGGGTTACAAACTGGAGAATGCCGATATCAGTTACCTGGGTCAGGCTACTTCTGTAACCATCGATAAAGACAATACAACAGTGGTAGGTGGCAAGGGCAAGAAAGAAGATATCACTGCCCGTGTGAACCAGATCAAAGCACAGATCGAAACAACAACTTCCGATTACGATAAAGAAAAATTACAGGAGCGCCTGGCTAAACTCAGCGGTGGAGTAGCCGTATTGTATGTTGGTGCAGCCACTGAAGTGGAAATGAAAGAAAAGAAAGACCGGGTGGATGATGCCCTGCATGCAACCCGTGCTGCCGTTGAAGAAGGAATCGTTCCGGGTGGTGGAGTAGCCTATATCCGTGCCATCGAAAGCCTGGAAGCCAAAGTAAAAGGTCAGATTGAAGATGAGCAAACCGGTATGGCCATTGTACGTCGTGCCCTGGAAGAGCCAATCCGCATCCTGACTGCCAACGCCGGAATTGATGGTTCCATCGTGGTGCAGAAAATCAAAGAAGGTAAAGGTGATTATGGTTTCAATGCCCGCACCGAGAATTACGAAAACCTCTTCAAAGCAGGGGTGATTGATCCTACCAAGGTGAGCCGTGTGGCCCTTGAAAATGCTGCTTCTATTGCAGGTATGCTGCTGACTACTGAATGTGTGGTGGCAGACAAACCTAAAAAAGAAGAGCCCCATAGCCATGCTGCACCAGGTATGGGCGGAATGGATTATTAATTTTTGCAATAAACAAAGAGACAATCCCACCTGTTATCAGGTGGGATTTTTCATTTCCGGGATGGGAAAATTCCTTCGGATGCTTCGTATTCTCTGACTAATTTTACAGAACCCGATTTTTTTATCTCCAATTCTGATTATGAACAAACTGTACAAAGGATTACTGGCCTTCATCCTGACGGTCACCATCAGTGTCTCTCTTTCTGCGCAACAATCGTTTTTCGGTTTTGCCGGTGCCAATATGAAAAGAACCACTGCAGGTAAACAGGAAATATTTCCGCAGCGTTATGCGGGATATACACTGGATATTGTGGGCCTGAGGTCTTTTCTATGGTCCCTGCCTGCAGAAAAAACACTGAACAAAAGCCGCAGCAATGCACCGGTTATGCAATTGCCCATGCCCGATGGGAAGCTGGCCCGTTTCAAGGTTTGGGAAAGTTCGATCATGGAACCCGGACTGGCAGCTAAGTTCCCGGAGATGCGCCAATTTCTCGGACAGGGAATCGATGATCCTTATGCCACTGTACGCTTTGATTTTAATCCGTATACCGGTTTTCATGCACAGATTCTCTCTGCAGCCACTGGCAGGGTATTCATTGATCCCTATGCCAAAGGTGATCTCTCTTTGTATATGAGTTACTACACAAAAGATTATACCGGGGGAGGAGGTTTTACCTGTGAAGTAACTGATATCAATCCCTTGCCCGCCAATCCTGCCGTGGTTACAGCCAACTGTCTGGGTACTAC
>DAORJS010000073.1:0-10607 GCA_035439185.1 Chitinophagaceae bacterium | reverse complement strand
CTTTCTGTCCGCAATTTTATCCGTTGGGCCAGGGCTAATTTCGGACAACCCATAAAAGATGTGTTTATCATCGGTAAAGGTCTGCAATACATCCATAATCATTTCTATCAGTCGAATCCCGATATCAACAAGTTGTCCTTTGTACCCACATTCGGCTATCCGGCATCTGATAACCTGCTGGCTGCTGATCCGGGTCTGGATGTAACGCCGAAAGTTAATATAGGCCGGCTTTCTGTAATTAATCCGGAAGAAGTAAAAATTTATCTGGAAAAAGTGAAGCAATATGAAGCCAATCTGGCTTTCCGTTCTCCGCTGATTGCTGATAAAGCCTGGCAGAAAAATGTGGTACAGGTTGTTGGGGCCGGTGACGGAACCCTGGGTACCATCCTGACCAATTCCATGAATGGCTTTGGAGATATTCTTAAAGACACAGCTTATGGTGCCAATATTCACCAGTTCACAAAAGTGTCAACAGCTCCGGTGGAGCAATTGAATGCAGCCAGACTCTATAATCTTTTTGAAGAAGGAATCGGGATGCTGACTTATTTTGGTCACTCATCAGCAAGTACGCTGGAGTTTAACCTCGATAATCCCAGCGGTTATAATAACCAGGGAAAATATCCCCTGTTTATATTACTGGGTTGTAATGCGGGTAACTTCTATAATTTCAACCTGGCCCGTTTGAGCACCAAGGAAACAATTTCTGAAAGATTTGTGCTGGCTGATCAGCGGGGTAGTATTGCCGCTCTGGCAAGCACCCACCTGGGAATTGTTCATTACCTGGATATTTATAATTCAAAACTGATGACGTCGACCTCTGTTGATAAATACGGTCAATCAATGGGGGATATCATGCGTGACGCGGTAGCACAGGTGTACAACCTGACCACCCAGAATGATTTTTATGCCCGTTTCCATTGCGAACAAACCACTTTACATGGTGACCCGGCATTGAGAATGTCCATATCCGGCGATCAGCCTGATTATGTGATTGAAGATCCGATGGTGGAAATCAATCCATCCTTTATTTCCGTAGCCGAAAATTCATTTACGATCAAGGCGAAATTCATGAACCTGAATAAGGCCGTAAGCACCCCGATCGTGATTGAAATGAAAAGAACTTTTCCGGATCTCAGTACCGAAATCCGCCGGGACACAATTCCCGGTATCCGTTATCTGGATTCGCTGACCTATACGATTCCGATTGTGGCATCCCGTGATAAAGGACAACACCGGGTTAGTTTCTGTATAGATGCAGATAATAAGGTAGCGGAGATCTATGAAACCAATAACTGTATCACGAAGGACTTTTTCATTTATGAAGATGAAATCAGACCGGTTTATCCTTATAACTATGGCATCGTAAACCGGCAGGGTATCAAATTCCAGGCTTCCACAGCAAACCCCTTTTCCACCAGCCGGCTCTACCGGATGGAACTGGACACAACCCAATTATTCAACTCTCCGTTTAAGCGTTCACAGGATATAACATCTATTGGAGGAATTTTGGAATTCAATCCCGCAGTTACTTTCACAGATAGTACGGTTTATTACTGGAGAGTGGCACCGATACCGCAAACCGGCACTCCAAACTGGAATAAAGCTTCCTTTGTTTACCTGCCAGGCCCGGAGACAGGATTTAATCAGTCCCATTATTATCAGCATAAAGAATCATCACTGAATCGTATGCACCTGATCCAGCAAAACAGGGAATGGGTTTATGATTCTGTTCCTCACTTTATTTTTGCTAAGAATGGAGTGTTCGGAACCGCAGCTACACAGGAAGGTGACCTGATTGTGGCACCTGATGGATCCGCTTACATACGAAGTGCCTGTGTGGGTTTTTCGCTGATCTTTAATATTCTGGATCCGAAAAGCTTTACTGCCACCACCAATCCTAACAGTTATATGGGAAGTGGTAGTGTATGTAGCGCATCACGTCTTTGGAACTTTGAATGGTCCCACATGAATGCCGCCGATAGAAAAAGGATGATGGACTTCATGGATTCGATCCCGGCCGGTAAAATCGTGGTGGTCAGAAATATCCTCAACAACGGATTGGCCAGCGGGTTTGTGAATGAATGGAAGAATGATACGCTGATTCACGGTTCCGGCAATTCACTGTATCATAAACTGAAAGCAGTGGGCATGGATGTGCTGGATTCTTTCAATTCTCCCAAAGCTATGATCTTCGCTTATCAGAAAGGCAATCCCAATTTTACTCCGCAGGGAGTGGTATCAGCCGGGATTTATGATCTGGTTACATTAAATGTTAATCTGAAAACACCGGATTCAATTGGCTATGTTACTTCTGCGCTTTATGGCAGGGCCAAAGCCTGGAAGAACCTGAAATGGAGAGGTACCGCCGACCTGCCAACCGATACGGCCACCGTGGATGTGATTGGCGTGATGAATGATGCCACAGAGCATGTATTATTCAGCGGGCTGACCACCGCTCAGCAGGATGTGGATATCTCTTCAATCAACGCAATGGATTATCCTTTCCTCAAATTGAAACTGTATACCAAGGATAAAAATAATTATACGCCTTACCAGTTAAGATACTGGCGGGTAACCTATGATCCTGTTCCGGAAGGAGCCATTGCACCCAACCTGTTCGTGAGCCTGAGGGATACAGTGGATGTAGGTGAACCGGTCGACTTCAGGGTGGCGTTTAAAAATATCAGTGATGTGCCCTTTGACAGTATAAAACTGAAGATGGTAATCACCAATAGAAATAATGTGCCTTACCAGATACCACTGCCCAAATCAAGGCCATTGCCTGTGAATGATACCATTCGTTTTGGATCAGTGATCAATACCACAGCCTTCCCCGGACTGAATTTTGTTTATGTGGAAGCCAATCCGGATAATGACCAGCCGGAACAGCATCACTTCAACAATTTTGCATTCCGTAACCTGTATGTTAAACCAGATAGTCTGCATCCTTTACTGGATGTAACCTTCGACGGGGCACATATCCTGAACAGGGATATCGTATCAGCCAAACCGGATATCCTGGTGAAACTGAAAGACGAGGCCAAATGGATGATACTCGATGATACTTCGTTGGTGACATTGCAGATCAGGTATCCGAATGGCAGCCTCCGCAGGGTCTACTTTAATAACGATACGCTGCGGTTTACTCCGGCAGGCCAGGCTCCGAATCCGGATAACACGGCTTCCATGCAGTACCGGCCTTTCTTCCCTGTTGATGGGGAGTATGAATTGATCATCAGTGCAAAAGACCGCAGTGCCAACCAGGCAGGAAATATTGAATACAGAGTTGCATTCCAGGTGATCAACAAGCCAATGATCTCCAATATGCTGAACTATCCGAATCCGTTTACCACTTCGACCGCCTTTGTCTTTACCATAACAGGGTCAGAAGTACCACAGAATATCAAGATCGAGATCATGACGGTCACCGGTAAAATTGTGAGGGAAATCACCAAGGATGAACTGGGTCCGCTGAATATTGGCCGCAATATCACCGAATTCAAGTGGGATGGTACCGATCAGTTTGGTCAGAAACTCGCCAACGGTGTATATCTGTACCGGGTAGTCACCAACCTGAATGGTAAATCACTGGATAAATACAAAGCAGAAGGTGATAACACCGATAAATACTTTAATAAAGGGTATGGTAAGATGTACCTGATGAGATAGTTGGAAAAGAAACAAGATACAAGAATCAAATAATTTAAAAGCTAAAAATCAAAAGGCCCCTGCGGAATGCAGGGGCTTTTTTTATGGTGAACATAGTTGGGAATTAAATGTTGTTAATGGGATCTGCTTTTTGAAGGCAAAGCTGTGTTAACGATTTTATGATTGTTTCTGATTTAGTAAGTCAGGCAATCCCGGCTTTCCTATTTTTGCTTTTTTAGAGCGGGTATTTTTTTGTTTCTTGTTATTTGTTTCTTTTTGATTTTTTTATCATGGCAAAAATCGGCATCAATATAGCAACCGGCAGTCTGCAGCAAACCGAAATGGTAGTGGGGATAGATCTGGGTACCACCAACAGCCTGGTGGCCATCATTCATCCGGATACTAAACAACCGGTAGTGCTGAAAGAGCATGATGGCAACGCCCTGGTTCCTTCGATTCTCCATTTTGCAGAAGGTGGAAATGTGCTGGTTGGCGACGAAGCCAAAAAACACCTCATCGATGCCCCGCAGCAAACGGTTTTTTCAGTGAAAAGACTGATGGGCAAATCCTACAATGATATCCGTGACTATTCTTCTTTCTTTACTTATAAAGTGATCGATGACCAGACAGAAAGCCTGGTGAAAATTCAGGTGGGGGAACGCTTTTATTCTCCCGTTGAATTGTCTTCCCTGATCCTGAAAGAACTGAAAACAAGGGCTGAACATATATTAAAGACCCCTGTCACCAGGGCGGTGATCACAGTACCTGCTTATTTTAATGATGCGCAACGACAGGCAACAAGAGACGCCGGAAAACTGGCAGGTCTGGATGTGCTTCGTATTGTGAATGAACCCACGGCTGCCAGCCTGGCCTATGGTCTGGGTTTGAAGAAAGAGGAAGTCAAAACCATTGCAGTGTACGATCTGGGTGGGGGAACTTTTGATATTTCTATCCTGCGCATCAATGGCGGAATTTTCGAAGTACTCTCCACCAATGGAGATACCTATCTCGGTGGAGATGATTTTGACCGTGCCATTGCTGATGAATGGGCAAAAAAAATCGGTATTAGTCCGGAAGAACTGCAGAGCAATCGATCCATCGCACAGGAACTCCGGCTAACTGCAGAGGCAGCCAAGATCCATCTCAGCACCCATGATCATTTTGCTGCCGAAATTGCAGGAGAACAGGTTACCCTGAGCCGCGCAGACTTTGAAGAACTGGCGAAGCCATTCATAGATCGTACCATGACCTGTTGTGCCAATGCAATGAAGGATGCGGGTTTGCAAATAGAAGCGATAGAAGAGGTTGTACTGGTGGGCGGCTCCACCCGAGTGCCCCTGGTAAAGAACAGGGTACAGCAATTTTTCAACAGAGTACCGCATGATGCCGTGAATCCGGATGAAGTAGTAGCCCTGGGGGCAGCCGTACAGGCTGATATACTCGCAGGGAACAATAAAGATTTTCTGTTGCTTGATATTACACCACTTTCATTAGGTATTGAAACCATGGGTGGATTGATGGATGTGCTGGTGCCCCGTAATTCAAAAATTCCCTCCAAAGCCGCCCGGCAATACACGACACAGAAAGATGGACAAAGCAGTATGAAGATCGCCGTCTTTCAGGGAGAGAGGGATCTGGTAAAGGATAATCGTAAACTCGCTGAATTCAATCTCAATGGCATCCCGGGAATGCCTGCCGGTTTGCCTAAAGTGGAGATTTCATTCCTGATTAATGCAGATGGAATCTTATTGGTCAAAGCAAAAGAAATCCGCAGTGGTGTTGAACAAACCGTAGAAGTAAAACCACAGTATGGGCTTACCGATGAGGAAGTGGAGAAAATGCTGATGGATTCCGTTACACATGCCAAAGAAGATATGGCCATAAGGGCCCTGGTGGAAGCCCGTACCGAAGCCCGGCAAATCCTGGATACCACATCCGGATTCTTACAAAAAAACGGATCAATACTTACCGGTGAAGAAAAGACGGCAACCGTTACGGCAATGGACAGTTTACAAAGCCTGCTTGAAAATGGGAATAAAGATGAAATCCATACTGCCATTGAAAAGTTGAATGAAATTTCGAGACCTTATGCTGAAAGGCTGATGGATCATGCCATCAGTACCGCGATGAAAGGGAAGAAGATTTGATCCGGGGTTTCCGGATCAGCTCAGTGATTTTCAGAAGCACATACATCATTGCAATTATATGGATCAGCCAGAATGCAATCTGCTGGTCAATGCGTTGGTAACTGAAAATGATTTCATGCTGACCAGCAGGTACTGCCACACTGATACCGGGCCGGTCCATCCTGACCAATGAGGAGTTAACGCCATCTACGGTAGCCTTCCATCCTTTGATATAATTTTGTAGTAAGCAGATATTATTATCCTTCACACTCTGAACCCTTACTTTCACTTCGCCGGGCTTTTGCGAAATCACCTGAATGCCGATAGATGAATCAGCCTTTTCTGCAAATACAATTCCTTGATTACCCTCCTCATTCATCTTTCCTTCTTTTTTCAGTTCCAGTGGGCCCTTGTAAGATTCATTGGAGCTGATCTCTTTGCGGTACACATTTATATTGTGCCATAGATTTCCATTAAGATCAGTATAGGTGGCTGCTACATCAGCCGGATTTTTTCCTTGAACCGGAAAGCCCTGTTGAACAGCCATGATTTTGCTGACGGCTGCAGGCGAATAACGGCTTACGGAAAAATAAGGCGTACAGATCAGGGTATTGAGAACCAATTCGGCTGCCAATAAACCGGTAGCCATCTTCCATTTATTCCGGCGAATCAAAAAATAAAACAGGCCCAGTAAAAAACATTGCAACAGTGCCGCAATAAATAATGATTGGGAAGAACTGATTCCTTTTAATAAAGCTGCGATTGCATTGACATTTATATTGCTGAAACTGCCGGCGTGCAGGACTGCAGTTACTAAGCTGATCAGTAATAGTAATAAGACCGTATATTTTGTCCGGATATCCCTGTATAAATCATCTGTCTTTTTACCATCCAGACTGCTGCTGATAAAAAGGATCAGCATAAAAATAAAGAAGTACCGGAAGATAGCTGGGTTCCTGAAATAACTGAAGCCCGGTAAAATATTCAAGGCTTCCCTTAAGGGTGTGAAATTTCCAAATGACAGAAGAAGCATGATTAGTGCCGAAGCCAATAAGAGAAAATCTGTTTTTCTTTTATTGCTGAACATCCGGAAGACAGCCAACGGCAGCATCATAACCGTAAAGAGCCCGCAGTAGGTATTCAGCATCGTGCCTTCTGTGTTGGGATAACGCATACCCGTCGATGAAAAAGGGAAGAGCATTGTGCTGATGGCTCCGGGATGGAGATAATTGGAATTGAAAAAACTGCTGTCGCTGGCTAGGGCCGTACCGCGGTCCAGTTGCCCCAGTAATTCCATAGTAAAATAGATCACTGGAAAGCATAGCAGGGCCGTTAAAAGTACAGTAAGCATTAGATAAGGGAGCAGTCTTTTCAAAACAGTCCGCTGTTTTCTGTGTTGCCAGATCCACAGACCAACAAAAAAAAGTATGCAGTAAGAGCTGATGATATTGAATGCCGCGTACACGCTGGTAAACATCAGCAGGTAGATGACAGCAGCCTGAAAGGCTGTCTTTACACCGGGTTGACGGAGCAGGGAAAGCAAGGCAACTGCCATCAGGGGTACAAAGGCGGCAGCAGTAATGTAGAGTAACCATTGCGTGGATCCGACCATGAAGCCGGATAACATATAACAAAGGGCAAGCAGTAAGGAAATATTTTCATCCCGTCCCAGTTTGCGATACAGCAGATAAAACATACTCCAGCCGGAAAACAGTACAAAAAAAACAAACTCAATATGAAGGATGTAAATATTGTACTCAAAAATGGTATTGAAAAAAAGCTGAGGGCTGCTGAAAATGCCCCAGGTGAGATTGCTTTGCAAAGGGAAGCCCATGTCCCAGGTATTGAACCAGACCGGTAATTCACCCTGCCGGATACACTGACTCATGAACTGGTTAATTGGATACTCCAGTGCCACGATATCGTTCTTCAATGAAAAAAGCATAAAACTCACAGGCGCAAAAGCAAGCAGACCGGTAACAGCAATGATCAGGTATGGCCGGAGTGTTTTTTTCAAGGAGGATCAGGTTTTCAGTCTTTTATCAATTGCCGGTAGGATTTCTTTTTTTCTGATTCCCACCAGTATTGTCCCAGTAATTTACGGGTAGCCATACGGCCAAAGTATTTTTCAAAAGTCCTGAAAAGGATCACATCATATTTACGGTGAAAATTGATCCAGCAGGCATTGCAGTTCTTCTGATAGTGTTTTTGTTGTTGTATAGCCCCGGGTCCGTTAAATACTTCATCCAGACTATTTGTAAAAACATTGCCGATCAGTACATCCAGGTTCTGACAAATAGGAACATCTCCATTCGGAAGAATCACTAGACTATCCATGATACTGTTGCAGCTGAGTTTTGTACCACCTCTGCGCCATTCATCATAGAGTACGAGGAAATCATAATTCTCAGGAAACTCTTTTACAATAGAAGGAATTTTTTCCCTGATCCGCATCAGGTTTTCACGGGTCGTTCCCGGCGGGTTAACTGTTGCCGTCACCGGTTCTTTAGCGTCGATCAGTTTTTTTGCATCTTGATAGGAACGGATATTGGCCGATTGCAGAGAGCCAATATCATTATAATGCGCGGATTCAATCGTATCAAAAAAAGAAATATCGTTGTATACACCAATACGCAAGTCAATATTGAATCGCTTCGCCACACCCGCCACATGTTCCATGTCCTTGAAATCGTTATACGGAGACAGTGTGAACATCAGGCTGATGGGTACTTTTTTATGGGTTTGTTCCAATACCCGGATGATACCATCATAGCCATCCTTGCCCCGCATATGCAGGTAAGCATCTTTGTTACCATCCAGGGAAATAAATAAACGTTTGGGAGGATTCCTGTCAACCGCTTCAACAATCGCTTCCGGTTTCAATGCATTGGTGAGCAGGTCAAAATTGGGGTGATGCTTTACAAACCAGGCCATGATATCCATGGCATCCGGATGAAGCAGAAACTCTCCGCCTTCCAGTCCAACCGTTGTTTTTTTACTGATACAACGGCTTTGCATGATTTCTTTGATCTTTTCAAAGGGGAGGTAATTGACCGGCCGCTTGGTCCAGATCAAACAATGCTTGCAGGCAGAATCACAGAGATCCGTGCCATAGATCATCAGGGTTGATAATTTTTTGCGGGAAGGGAACCACCGGTTGTTGAGAAAGGTTAAACCCCTGTTGATATAATTGCTGGCTGCGTACATGCTGTTCTGAATAATAAAAGTAATAAGAAAGGGGGAGGGGCTTATAAAAACTTTGACTTGAGCTGCAAAAATGGCTGCTCAAAAAAACGGTAACTGAGCAGGCTCAGGATCAGTGCAGCAAGCAATGCCAGTGAGGCGCTTCCGGTTGCTGCCCATTTGACTGATAAGTGAAATTCCCTGATCATCCAGACCAGCAAGGGTTCAAAAAGCAGTAAGTAAAGGGGCCAGTGCCAGACATACAGTCCATAAGAAATCTTTCCAAAAAATTTCAGGATCCGGTTATTCAAGAGCATTTTCAACCAGTGCTTACTGTCATTGATACATTCATAAACTACCAAACCGAATAGAACCGCAAATGTGCTATACCCTACAAAAGCCAGATAAGGAAGGGTAAAACCTGAACGGATATTCATAAAATAAAAACCAAAATTGACCATTGCCATCAGGAATACAATCAGAGTGCTGTATTTTTTTAACCAGCCAGGCTGAAGTTTTTGCAGGATGGCAATCATGGAACCAATACAAAGTCCGTCAATCCGGGTGAATGTATAAAGACTGTTATAAGCGAGGTCTTCCACCTGCCGGTTCCAGACCAGGTAACGGGCAATGCCCACGGTAATGAAAATAAGCAGCATCAATACCAATAGCTTACGGGGACTGCGAAATAACAAGATTAATAGGGGCCAGACCAGATAAAACTGTTCTTCCACGGCCAATGACCAGGTATGCATCAATAATTTGTCACCATAAGGTTCATGGAAAACATATAACCAGTTCTGCAGATAAGCCCATTGCCATACCTGGTGCTGATCATAATAACGGGTATCCAGATGCAGACTACTGATCGCCGGAAGAATAAACAAACAGAGTACCAGTAATAAATAATATAAGGGGAAGATGCGCAGGACTCTGCGGATATAAAATTTTTTCAGAAAACCGGGTTGGTTTATGCTGTTCAGCAGGATTTCTGTGATCAGGAATCCGGACAACACAAAGAACAGATCCACTCCGAGCCATCCGAAAAAGAAATAATTCATGAACCCGAAATTGTGTACGAATAGTACCAGCAGAATGGCGACACCGCGGAGACCATCCAAGGCGGGGTAATGTTTCCTTTCTGCCTGCCCGGCGGTATGCGGGATAGTGGCCGGGTTCATAAGTTTGGGTGCTTATTTTTTACGTTTAGCTGATCCTTCTGACAAAGATATACTTCTGAGTAAATACTTGCCGATCAGGTCGAATTCGATATTCACGGTATGACCGGGGATTAAAGAGGAGAGATTGGTGTGTTCAAAAGTGTAGGGAATAATCGCCACTTTGAACCGGTTCTTCCTGACGTCAAAGGCAGTCAGACTGATACCGTCAACTGCTATCGAGCCTTTTTCAATCACCAGGGCAGCGAATTTTTTTGGGAAATCAAAGCTGAATTCCCAGCTCCCGTCTTTCTGACGAAGTTGGCTGCAGGTAGCGATACAATCCACATGCCCCTGTACAATATGGCCATCCAGCCGGTCATGCAATTGCAGACATCTTTCCAGATTTACCCGGCTGCCTGCTGTCCAGGTGGAAAGGTTGGTTTTGGACAGGGTTTCCGCAATTGCTGTAACGCGGTGCTGATTACCATTC
>DAORJS010000072.1:0-10755 GCA_035439185.1 Chitinophagaceae bacterium | reverse complement strand
TTGACAAAAATAAAATACTCATTCTCCTGATCAATCAGTTGCAGGTGACGGATCAGCTCCAGGGCCACCATGTCCATCCCATGCTTTTTCTTTCTGAATATTCTTTGTGCTTCAATACCAATTGTCATAAAAAGGGTTTAACGGATTATTTGATAAGGGCTTTCCGGATACGGTTATAGATCACCACTTCCAGCAGATACGAAAACAGGATCATGATCAGGATATATAAGCCATACTCCACTACCGGGTTACTGATAAATTGCAGATAACCGGCTTCCACTACGAGGTAGTGATGAGAAATATAAATCACATAAGAAGAGGGTGCCAGGTATTTGAAAATTTCAAAGCTGTAATGAAAGCCCACCCATTTCAGGTTTTTCCAGGCAACAGCCCCGAACAATACGATCAAAGCAAATACAAAGTGACGCAGCTCAACAAAAGGATAAGCCACCAGCGGGTAACTGTACACTTTTGTATAAGCATAATGGATGTATAAATTGAGTCCGAGTATAACAGTAATGATTCCCAGTATCCCCGCATAAGGCAGGATGGCCTTGAAGTTGATGTCCTTTTTCTTCAGATAGAGATCTGCAAACTGCACCCCGATCCACCAGATGGCAAAATACATGACCAGCCGGTTGAGAATAAATGGATAAATCAGATAGGTCAGTGCGGCAGTAATGGTAAGCACATTGACCCAGAAATTCAGTTTGGCGGAAGGGATCTTTTTACTGAGGAAGAAGAAGAGCATATAAAACCACCACTCATATGATAAAGACCAGAGTACACCATTTCCCATATAAGTACCTGAAACCACATTTGGCTTTTGAGACACCACATCCTGCAACATAAAAATATTTCCCAGCAGGGTGGGCAGATCGGGTGATACCCAGTTTCCTTCCTGCTGACATTTAATCAGGTAGCCCAATAAGAAAATAAAGAGCAGGGGAA
This sequence comes from Chitinophagaceae bacterium, assembly GCA_035439185.1. Lineage (GTDB taxonomy): Bacteria > Bacteroidota > Bacteroidia > Chitinophagales > Chitinophagaceae > JJ008. The sequence continues at coordinate 9,804 of DAORJS010000072.1, read as the reverse complement.
TATAGAGCCGGATAAAACGGCGGATAAAATAATAACGGAAACTCTTATCGGCCGAACGCTCCCAGGTATATTTGATTACAAAACCGGAAAGGGCAAAAAACACAATCACGGCTTCCGGACCAAAACGAAAGATGGCTCCGATATTTACACCCCAAAGTTCAATTCGCTGGGGAAGGGTATGGAATAACACTACATACAGGGCTGCAAAGCCACGCACCGCCTCCAGTTTCTCCAGCCTGTTATTTTTTACAGTACTCATGTCTTCAGATTAATCAGTGTGAACCAGTAGTATGTTTGGTATGAATAAATGTTTTATTGGCACCGCGGATCTTCAGCAATGACAACAACATCATGGCTGCACCTTTGGGTAATCCGGCCACAGCTACCAGGGTTTTACTGTTGTAAAAAGATCGGGGAACTGAAATCAGTAAAGAAAAAACACAGGCCGCAGCCAGGATGATCCAGTTCAGGGAATAAGTAAAAGAAAGTCCGACAAGACCATTGGTAACAGCAAATGCAGTACCCAATAACAGCACAGCAGCGAGCAACAAAATCCTTGGAGGTTGAATGAACTGAATTGCTTTATCAAAATAATCCAGGTTCCCTTTCAGGAATAAGTGCTTGCATGCATCCGGAAATCCTGTGCGGAAATAATGCACCTGGGCAGAAAGCCAGCGGCGGCGTTGATTTCCAAAAACAGCCGCTTCCTGAATTTTTTCATCATAGACCATGGCATCATTCAGGTAAGCGATTTTGATACGTTGCTTCAGCATTTTCAATTCAATTTCTTTATCAAAACCTCCTACTGCATGAACCTGGCTCATCATGGATTTGAAAAACCCATAGCCAAATGCCATCCCCGAACCGATGATGGCAGAAGAAAGCCCCACAGCCCGGTGACCTTTCCGGAAAATATGATTGTTGATCTCTTCGCTGGCCGCATCCAGTATGGCCCATGAATTATTAAGATTCTTTGCACGCCGGTGTCCCTGTACTGCCACATATCCTTTATCAAAAGCTGCATTGATTTTAGCAAGAAAGTCTGACGCCATGATATTGTCCGCATCCAGCACCACCGCAATATCATAAGGTGATTTCAGGGTTTCCATGGCCCGGTTCAAAGCTTTTGACTTGGTACTTTTCTCGAACTGCACTTCAATAAGTTTCACAGGAAGACCCCTTAATACTTGCAGGGTTTCTTCTTTGAAAGAATCCGCTATCACCACCACATCATACATTCCCATCGGATATTGCTGCTGCAAGGCCGATTTAGCTACTTCAGTGATTACGGCATCTTCCTTATAACCTGGAATAAAAACGGCAATCTTCCGGAACTTAACCGGTTCTCCCAGCCTGGGATTCCGGAAAAAAAGGCCCGCAACTGCAAAAAACAAAATATAGAGGGTGGCCAGCGAAAGCAGGGTCAGCAAAATATATTGTATCGTAATATAAATACTCATGTTATTAAGATTTGGAATTAGCGGTCTTTTGGATCACAGGAATATTTATACTGGTGGAGCGGCCCGATGCGGGTTTGATTTTGCGGATCCTGTTTCTGACTTTCAATGCATACTTACGCAGAAAGGGCAGGTATTTACCAGATTTGATATTATACATCAGGGATTCTGATTTGAATATCATTTCAAAATTGGCGGTACAAAGCACCGGCTTACCTGTTAAGCGGTTGATTTCATGGGCCTGGTTCAGTTCGCTTTCCACAAACAGTACATAGTTGCCCGACTTATAGGTGTTTGCCTTATGAGACCCGTGGTTATTGGCTTTCTGTCTGGCCTTCATATCCGGCAGATCCAGCATCACCAGCTGATTATATTTAATGTTGTTTGCCTTCAGCCATATTTCTGTTTCAGGTCTGTACTTTTCCAGACGGGAAGTAACAATGGTACCAATCCTGCTACCCGGAATAAAAAGTGGTTTGGCATTCAACAGAAATTCCCGGTATTTGGGACCATCATCATTTTGCTCCGGCAACGGGTCAGCACACAATACACCGTCAATATCGAAACAGGCTTTTTCAAGCGTGCTGTGATTCATAATATTCCACTGGAAATAACGGGGCAGAGGTACGGTTTCAAAAAAATAGTCCACCGTTTTTTCCTTACCCGGCGCCATAAATACAGCACAGTACTCAATCGTAAATTGAGAAGACAGATCCGCCAGTTTTTCCTTGACTTCTTCCATGGCAGCGCCGGAAGCCACACTGTCTTCCACTACCAGTATCTTTTTAAAATCCTTTATATCAAAAAACTGTCCGCGGGCTCCGGCTTTATAAATATGTCCGTTCAGGAATGAATGGATATCTGTAAATGGTTTATTGAGATAGAGGGCCAGCAAATTGGCTGGCATCATTCCGCTGCGGGGTACACCTACAATCAGGTCGAAATCGCGGGGAAGGATATGCAGTCGCTGCAATATCACATTGTTGAGGTCTGAAATGCTCCTGTAATTCATACTGCTTTATTTTAATTTTTCAGAGATATGGTTATAGATAGCCTGCACATTATTTTCCCAGGAATGAGACCGCGCAAAACGGATTCTTTCTTCCTGTCTTGTTATTGTGTTTTCAGCTAAAGCTTTTTCAATCGCTGCCACATACTCCGTTGCATTATTGCAGAGGAATACATGGTCTTTGAATAATTCCATGGTACCGGTGCTGGTCGCCACAACCGGCTTCCCCATGGCCAGGTATTCATCCACCTTCCTGGGATAATTACCAATGGTGATTTCATTGACCTGTTGGGGATTCAGGCATACATCCAGTGCAGCCATAAAAGCAGGTACCCGGTTTTTTGCCACACTGCCGGTGAAGTACACATTGGGTAACTGATGCAATTCATGTGCCTTGAATACGGCATCTTCCCCGCCAATCATCACAATAGAATACATAGGCTTGCTTTTGGCGATGGCTGCAATCAGGTCCGGATCAAGCCGCATGCTGTTGATATCACCGATATATCCAATCCGCGGATGAGGAATAGACTGCAATTCTTCGGGTTCTGTAAAAGTGAGCGCCGGATCATAGGCAGAAAGATCAACTCCCTGACCCACATCAAAACTGTTCGCATTGAACTGACGGGCAAATGAAGCCAGCTGTGGTGAGTTACAAACCACCAGATCACTTTTCCCAATGAGTTTGGGTTCCAGTCTGCCCACATGCTTTTTCCAGTAAGGAAATGGCTGCAGGTTATCACGGCGGTAATACACAGTTAATGCTGAACCCAGCATTTCTTTAGCGAAATAGCTGCGATAAATATCATTATCGATAAAATGAACTGTATTGCTAAAGCCCAATTCATTTACTTTACGATTGATATACCGGAATATTTTACGATTGTTTCTCTTGTTGACTGCATCAAACATAATACCATCAGGAAGCCCGTTTACTGACCAGATAAAGAAAGGAAAGTCAAGTACCCAGAGATTCGCATTGATCTGGCGAATGGGTTCTTTCTTCCTTTTTAATACATCCATCCGGTGCCTGGTTTCAGGTGTGGGCTTATTGCGGTAGATGGTCATCATATCCAGCGGACTGTTCACATAGAGCACCCGGTTATGGCGCGACATTTCCTTTGCTATATCAATGGCATTAGAGCCAATCGGAATATCCCATGATTGTAAACCGGTAATGATGATGTCTTTTCCTTTCATACGATTTATTTTACTTTATTTTCTTTTTGTTGATTGATTGATTCTTCCAGTGTTTTGGTATTCATCATGATGGCCATAGACACATAGATCAGCATACCGGTGGGCATGGTACCCAGGATGGCATTGCCATAAGAGGCCAGCATGATACCGACCATTCCCGAGATCAGGGCCGAGATCATCAGTTTGAGTTTCGGATCCCTGACCTGGAACATGACCCGTCTCGACGCTTTGATCACGATATAGAACAGGATAAAGAGGTGCAGCAATAAACCAATAATACCTTCTTCCACCCAGATCAGTACATACCAGCTGTCCGTAGCAATTTGCGAGAGGTAGGCATTGGGCAGATACCGTTGTGCTTTCACACCACCATGACCGATACCCGCACCAAAGGGCCTCGATTTCATATATCGCTTTAGCAGTTTTTGGTTGTCAAGGCGCACCTGAAGGGAAGCATCATTGGGATCAAATGCAGTGCGCATCCTTCTGATCTGTGCATTCCCCTGTCCGATGGTTGTAAACTTGAAGAATACAAATACCATGGCCAGCAAAGTGACACCGATGCTCAGTATCCTTACGTTTTTTCTCAGTATAAAAAATGTCATGAAGGCTGCCATCGGCACAATCATCGCTCCTCTTGTACCTGAAATGACCATTCCATATAATCCCAGCAGGGCTACTGTGCGGAAAAAAAGTTTTTTCTTCCAGCTGGTTTGTGCCATGCCATAAATAAAGGCCACAACAGCAGAATAAGCCTGATTCGCTCCAAACTGTCCGGCATCACTCATAAATGAGAAAACCCGGAGTTTGCCAAAGAGCACATGGGTTTTATAATTCCCTTCATCCAGCCAGGCCTGCTCTGCACCATCCAATCCCATTTTCAATTGCATGATACCTTTAAGTGTGGCGAGGATGGAAAAAATACCCCAGGCATACATGAATAAATCAAGCCTGCGGGTTGTATTAATAAAGAGGAGTGCCAATGGCACTACCATCAGCATATAAAAAGAGACCCCTCTTCCGGAGAACCAGGCGGCAAAACTCTGGGCTTCGGGATTTACTATCTGGAATAATGCATAGGCAAACCAGATCAGGGCCAGTAACGTAACATCTTTTTTTGCAGGAGTCCAGTCAATTCCTTCCCTGAATTTTTTCATGAACAAAGCGAGATAGGTCAGTATCAGAATACCATCCAATCCCAGTCCCACCTGCAGGTCTTTGGCATAACGTCCTAAACCGATCAGCACAAAACTCAGGGCTACGGCAGTGTATAATCCCAGTTCGGGATAAGAAAACAAGCAATAGAGATAAGCACCTGCGATGATCAGCGCCAGACAGCCGGCAATTACAATCATTCCCGAATGAGCCGCCAGTAATGCTACAGCAGCCAGCAACAACAACAGGGTACCCGTTACAAAAGGATTGCTGAGCCGGAGTGAACCGGTCCTGGCATCAAATGGGTGTATGTTACCTGCGTTATTCATGATCCTGTTTTCACCACAGCAGCTATGGGCTTACTGATAAACCGATTATATAATTGCTTATAAAAATCCCATCCCTGCGAAAAAATATTTTTGAATCGCAGTCCGATCTGCTGATCCAGAAAACGGAATCCAACATAGATCCCTACCACTGTGAAGAGTATGGATCCGACAGCTACAAGGACCAGTGATTCAAAAACATAAATAGCAATCAGGTCACCGGCAATATTGGCAACCAGCATCAGCAACACTTTTATTGCATTAACCCGCGGCTGATTGATGCTATCCAATCCGATACCGGTCATGCGGTCAATCGGTAACAGTAAACCATACACAGAAAAAATCCGTACAATGGTCACGGCGCTTACGCCAGTTACCGGGTCCGCAGTGAGGTATTGTTTACCGGAGAGCATCCATACAAAGAGGTCTGCAAAGCAAAATGTAAAGAGACTGACACCGATGAATAAAAAGGTAATAGCGCCTGCGTAGGTATAAAAAAAGTTTTTTACTGCTTCGTTATTTCCCTGGAGACTGGCTTTCGACATTTTTGGAAAGGCAGTGGCAGTGAAACTGCGCAATGGAATCTGCTGCAGTTCGGTCAGTTTAAGCGGAATGCTATACAATGCAACAGCGGCATTACCCATTGGGCTCAGACTAAGAATAAATGTATCAGCACTACGGAGCAGGTTGGTGCCTACCAGGGTAAATGTGGTGTACTTGCCAAAATGCAGGAGGGTGCGCTTACTGTCTGCTGTTGCGTTGCTGATCAGTTTCGTTCCATCCCAGCCCGTCATCAGACTCACAACTGATGTCAGGGCATTAACAATCAGGTAAACAATCACCAGCTGGTCAATCGTCATGGGCAGGAAGAAAAGATGTACCAGTAATGCCAGGAAAAATAAAACGCTGTTGATGGATTTCAGCAGCAGCATTTTTCCAAAGCGACGGTCGGCCTGCAAAATAAGTAGGGCATTATTCCAGGGCAGGTTGAAAAGTGCCAGTAGTGGATACCAGCGGAAGAAAAGCCGGTAACCAGAATGGCTGATGGATTCATTGAATATCAGGTTACAACTGAAAACCGAAATACTGATCAACAATGTAGAGAAAATGCCGATGTATGTATTGGCCCCAATCAGGGCCCGTCTGTTTTCGGCGCTTGCACCTGAAAGAAAACGCACCAATCCTGTATTGGTGATTCCGAATCGGAACATTTCGATAAATGATCCGGCGGCAATAAAGATCACCCATTGCCCAAAATCATTGGCTTCCAGGCTTCGTGCCATAAGCGCAAAGCCGGCAATACCAAAGAGGGCAATGACCAGATTGCCTGCTAAGGAGAGAAAATTCTCTTCACGGATGATATATTGCCATTTCTTTTTCAAAGGGTGCACGGATTAAAAATGATTTTTAGAAAAGAACTGGAAGCGGATCAGGCTTTTTATTTTTTTTCTGATCCAGCTGCGTTTCTTGGGTAAATCACCGATCAGTGATTCTGTTTCCTGCACTTCTACTCCGTTCAGGATAGCATGAATTTTAGTACCAGTGAGCGGTAGTATGTCCTGCACCACCTGCTTGTCTGCCTCCGACCATACGCGGTTGGAACGGCAGGTCAGTACAACCAGGTCGGCACCTGCAATCAGCGGTGCTGAATAATTGTCTTTCAGCAGGGCTGGCAGTTCAATGAATAAATAATCCGGTATTGCTGTTTCCTGTGTGAAGACATTTTTACAGATTGTTTCAATATCAGCTGCGTGCTGGAATGCAGCATTCCCGTTTCCATTCAGATAAGCATCGCTCCGGAGGTAGCTTTCAGGACTTTGAAGAAAAAAACTCTGTGAATCAATCCTCGGATCCTGGTAACCAAATATTTTCTGAAACAGGGGATACTTATTGGCGGGTTGGATAGCTGCAGTACTACCTGATAAATTCAGGACAAATACTTTTTTGCCTTGTTCAATCAGGGTACGGGCGAGGTTGCCGGCAATCACAGATTTTCCTTCTTTATCCTGTGTACTGATAAAGGAAACCGTTACCGGCTTTTTGTTACTCCCGGATGCCTCTGTCAGTTGCTGCATTTTTTGAGTAATCAGCTGAAGCAGTCTTTTCTGAACAGCAGGAAATTGTTCAATGCCTGGATTCCGGTACGCTTTAGGAAGCATCCCCAGTGAAGGAATACCTGATACAGCTGTAGCTTTTTTGGCATTCCGCAGGGTACTGTCAAAAAACTCCATCAGAATGATGATGCCAAGTACCAGTAATCCACCCAATACCGCAGCAGCAATCACCAGCATTTTTCTTTTATCAGGAATAGGAGAAAGCGGATAAAAGGGCTGATCAACTGCCTTGATATTGGAAGAAAGTTCGTTGTCCTGCAGTTTAAGTTTGGCAAGGTTCAATCCGTGCAGTATTTCCAGGTATCCCTGTTCTGCCACGGCAATTTCTCTTTCGATTCTTTTGATTTGTGCACCGGCCGGAGCATAGATGGAATATTGCTGCCGGAAATCACGGTTCCGCTGATCCATCACCAGCAACCTGGCTCTGATATTTTCCGCTTCCACAACATTATTGATCCATTCTGAAAGTACTTTACTGACGGGCAACCCATCGGTCGTATTCTGGTAAGCATAGAGGTCATCGACACTTTTCCTGATATCGTTGGTCAGTGACTCTGCCTGTTTTTTCAGCGCAGGCAGGTTTTTCCTGCTTTCCGCATTTGATTCTGATTCCGCTTCAGCGGCTGCCAGTTCATAGTTAATTACACCCAGCTGTTTCTTCTTATCCAGTAAACTGCTGCTTTTCAATTGCACCAGTTGCTGAATATTGAGCTTCTCTTCCAGTCTTTTGATAGCTGCTTCATGTCCGGCCAGTTGTGCCTTTTTATTGCTGTAGTCGACTTCCATATCTTCTTTAACCACTGCAACTGCCTTACTTTGCTCATAGTAGTTGATGATATTGTTTGACTTATTAAACGCCAGTAATTTGTCTTCTGATGCCTTCAGCAGCAGACTGGCATCACGGAGCTGTGCCTCAAAGTATTTAACTACTTCATCGGAACGGTTTTCTTTAATCCCTTTATAGTTTTCGATACAGACATCATTGAAGAGGGCCAGTGTTTGCTGACAGATCCCGGGATCATCCGTTTCAAAAGTCAATTTGATCAGGTCGCTGTTGGCAATCCGCTGCGCTTTCACAGCACCGATCGCTTTAATAGAATAATGAGGATGCGTATAGTTGAGCAGCTTATATACAAAATTGGTATCGCTGCTTTTCATGAGTGCTGTCAGATTTTGTACCGTTTTTTCATAATCATATGGATTGATCGAAGCCGGGAAAAGACGGCCGGTCCTGGGCTTCACTGAACTGTCTGTAACAGGAATCACCTGAGAACCCTGATTTTTGGCAGGAAGCAATGAGGTGGTATCAGTATTTTTTACATTCCGCGCAACATAACGGTACACTTCCGGAGGCGTGATCTTTTTTAATTCCTCAAAAGAGGCATTTGAAATATACTTGGGATCTGCTTTACCCAGCAGCAGGTGCTGGCTTAACAAACGGATAGCCACTTCTTCCTGGGTTTCCCTCGAATTGATAATATTCAGCAGATTATCAAAAGCAGAATTAGTCGCAAAGTAGTTGAAGGTCTTGTCCATTTCAATGGAAGAGCCTGTTGCCAGTCCGGTATATAACACGGTTTGTGAATTGTACCGGTATTTTGGTTTACTGGTTGAGCTGATGACCAATGCAGCCAGCAGCAGGGGAACCATTACCAATATGATAATGTGTTTACGGATGAGTCGGATCAGGTCAATGAGTTTCATAGCAATTATTTTGAAACCGGGTTAAAGGGAAAGCCGGCCAGTTCTTCCAGGATCATTCTGGCGGTCGTAAAATCAGTTTTGGCCTTTTCATAATCTGCCTCCACTTTAGTGGTGATATCTGAAATACGGACATACTCACTCACCGGTATCACACCGTTTCTGAATTCTTTGTCCACCATATCCATATTCACTTTGGCATTACCCAATGCCAGTGACTGGATATTGAGTAAGCGTTGCTTCAGTAATACATCCTGATAAAGTTTGATGATTGTCTGGCGCAATTCTTCTTCCTGCGCCTGGGCCATGCTGCGGGCCTGTTCCAGTTCGGTATTTGCTTTCTTAATCTGACTTTTTCTGTTCAGCAGATCACCGATCGGGAACTTCATGTACAATCCCAATCCGTAATTCAATTGTTTACTGGTAGCATTGAATACGGTGGTGGAAAGACCATTATTGGTGGAGGAGAAATTATCAAAAGTACCATAGCGGGTATCGGCCTGAAAACCCAGGTTGCGTGTCCAGTAGTTTTTTTCCATCTGCAGATTGGCATGTTTGGCTTCAATTTCCAGTTTCCGGTACTGCAGAAACGGACTGTACTTTAAAGCAGAGTCCAGAATATCAGCCAGTGGCGGAATCACCAGTTTATTTTCTTTTCTGGCGGTATCTGCTGCAGTCTGTGCGCTGATTGAACCAGCAACAGAGAGAAGCAAACAAATAAGGGGTACGGAGTATAAAATCTTTTTCATGACGGTGGTTGTATAGCTATTTTAAACAGTGCTTTTTTGAAGTAATGCTGGTATGGTTCGCAGGATCAGTTTCATATCATACCAGAATGAATA
>DAORJS010000071.1:4679-10913 GCA_035439185.1 Chitinophagaceae bacterium | reverse complement strand
CAAAATGGGCTGGGGATAAAAGAAAATCAGAAAAATTTGGTAGGTAAGTGGGAAAAAGTGTTATTTTGTGTCAATTAATTCAAAATTGACTCAATTTACTGATAATGACAGGCTTTCTCGGAGAATTCGAGGCCACCTTGGACGCCAAGGGGCGGTTCCTTCTCCCGGCAGGGTTCAAGAAACAACTGCCGGAAGAGGAAACCCAGCGCTTTGTTATTAACAGAGGTTTTGAAAAATGTCTGGCTCTCTATCCTATGCGGACCTGGGAGCCGCTCTTTGCAAGGATCGCCGGTCTGAACGAATTCGACCCTAAACAAAGGGAATTCAGAAGGGCCTTTTTGAACGGTGCCACGTTTGTGGAGCCGGATACAGCCGGGAGGATACTGTTGCCTCCCAGTCTGAAAGCGTATGCGGACCTGCAAAAGGATATCGTGCTGATGGCAACAGGAGACAAATTAGAAATCTGGGATAGTAATAAGTACAAACAGTTCTTTGATTCTATTTCTTCGGATGCATTAAGCGACCTGGGTAACCAGGTGCTGGGAGGAGGAAATGATCAGTTAAAAAGTTAACCGGTTGAAAAGTATGGGAAAGCCTGATAATAAGAAGGATCCTGTTCAGCCCTCAACCGATCAACCTGTCAACTATCATATACCGGTACTGCTGAAGGAAACAATAGCGGCACTGAATATTCAGGAAGCCGGTATTTATGTCGACTGCACATTTGGCGGCGGCGGACATTCCAAAGCAATCCTGCAGCAACTGGGACCAGAAGGTAAACTGATCGCTTTTGACCAGGATGATGATGCCAGACAAAACCTGGCAGCACTGACTGATGGGAAAACTGCTGATGAACGAATCCTGTTCATTCCGCAAAACTTTCGCCACCTGCAGCGCTTTCTTCGCCTGAACGGGATCACTGCCGTGGATGGTATCATGGCGGATCTTGGTGTCAGCAGCCATCAGTTTGATGAAGCGGAAAGAGGATTCTCGATCCGTCAGAATGCAGCAATGGATATGCGGATGGATCAGCGGCAGACCCTCACAGCCTTTGACCTGGTGAATACCTATACTGAACAACGATTGCACAAACTCTTTGAACAGTACGGCGAAGTCACCAATGCAAAGACCCTGGCCAGAAAAATCGTTGAAGTCAGGCAAACCACCTCATTGCAAACCATTGACAGTTTCAAAAATGCCATCCGGGAAACAGTAAAAGGAAATCCCAACAAGTACTTTGCCCAGGTTTTCCAGGCCCTGCGAATTGAAGTGAACGATGAATTAGGTGCATTGCAGGAACTATTGCAGCAGATCCCATCCTTGTTAAAACCTGGTGGCAGAGTCGCCATCATCACGTTTCATTCCCTTGAGGACAGACTGGTAAAGAATTTTTTCCGCCGCGGTTCATTTGATGAGCCGGAAGAGAACCCCTTTATCAATACGGAAACAAAAAGCGATCTCCGTATCATCACTAAAAAACCAGTGACAGCATCGGAAGAAGAAATGAAACGTAATTCCAGATCCAGAAGTGCCAAACTACGTGTCGCAGAAAAGATCTGATCGCAATAAACGGAAGACAGTAAATATAGAAGCAAAAAAACGGAAAGTCTATATCCCTTGATTGAACCAACTCCGGTATCAGCCGGAAGGATGAAAAACCAGCCATTATCTTAAAGATGAACGAGCAGATGAAAAAATCCGAAAAAAATGTTCCGGTAGCGGCAAATCCCGAAGAGGGAAACAGCCGCCCGGAAACTACCCAACGAAACTGGAAACGCTGGCTCAACTATCAGTCGGTGGTAAAACAGGTACCCTTCTTCCTTTTTCTGGCCCTGCTGGCAGTGATCTATATCTATAATGGTCACTATGCAGATAAAACCATCCGCAATATCAACCGGACCAGTAAGGAAGTAAAGGAATTACAATACGAATACATTGATGTGAAGGGACAGGTGATGGGGCAGAGCAAACAAAGCGAGCTGGTGAAGGCAGTGGAACCACTCGGTCTGAAAGAACTAACGGGTACACCGGTGGTGCTGAAAGACAGTGTAGCTGCCAACTAAAACGAACAATCCGTTTCTCATCAACCGGAAAATTTCCGGGACCACTAAGGGAAACGCAACAACTAAAAAATCAGCCGGTATCCGGACAGTACCGGCAGATACGCGAACAAATTGGACGTTAAGAAGGACATATTGTGGCGGGTGTACGTCAGCTTTCTCGGTATTACCGTGTTAAGCCTGTTCGTACTCGGGAGAGCAATCTACATACAGCGTTTCCAGGGAAATCACTGGCGCAGTATGAGCGACAGCCTCCACAGGCGATTTATCCCCCTTACTGCAGAGCGTGGCAGCATCTTCAGCGAAGACGGCCAGATGCTCAGTACCTCCATCCCCATTTTTGATATTTACATGGACATGCAGGCTGATGGCCTCCGGGAGAAAAAAGGCAAACGCTTTTATGAGCAGGTGGATTCATTTGCCATCGCCATGGCAGACTATTTCGGCGATAAAAAATCCAGTCAGTACAAAAAAGAACTGGTGCAGGCTTATAATAAAGGAGACCGCTATTTCCCATTGAAGAAAAAACTCCGCTTTGAGGATTATAAAGCATTCCGGGACTTTCCATTGGTCAGACAGGGACGTAATAAAAGTGGCGTAATCACAGAAGTTAACAGCAAACGCTTACTTCCTTTTGGGTTACTCGCTAACCGTACCATTGGTTTATCACGCGAACATATCGCCAGCGATGGTCAGGCCAAAAAGCAAAATGTAGGACTGGAAAAAAGTTATGATTCCCTGCTCAGCGGGCACGACGGACAAAAACTGGTTCGCTTTATTGCCGGTGGAACCGCTATTCCTGTTGAAGGAACACAAACAGATCCCGTCAATGGAAAAGATATCTATACCACCATTGATGTCAATATCCAGGATATCACGGAAACAGCCCTGCTCCGCATGATGCAGCAATGCGAAGGTCCTTATGGTACAGCCATCGTGATGGAAACCTCAACCGGAAAAATCAGGGCCATGGCCAATCTGGGTCGCCGGCCCGATGGCAGCTACTGGGAAGATGATAACTATGCCCTCCGGGTAACTGAACCCGGCTCCACAATCAAACTGGCTACCTTATTATCTGTACTGGAAAAAGGCTCAAGTGATATTAATGATATGGTTCATGTGGGAAGTGCCGGCCGGATGGAAGTGGCACCGGGTAAAGTAGTGGTGGATGCCGAAAGACATAATGAACCTGATCTGACCGTGAAAGGATGTTTTGCACACAGCTCCAATGTGGGAATGAGCAAACTCGCTTATAAAGCATTTGGAAAAAATCCCGGAGAGATTAAAAAATATTTTTCAAAATTCAGACTGGACCAACGTTCACCGATTGATCTCAGCAATCTCCCCAAACCAACCATGGCTCCGCTTTCTACCGAAGGTGGTGAAGCCGGGCTGGGTAATATGCTCTGGATGAGTTTTGGATATGCCATACAGGTGAGCCCTCTTCACACGCTGACCTTATATAATGCCGTTGCCAATGACGGAAAGATGATGAAACCATTTTTGGTAAACAGTGTGGAACAGAGCGGAGTGCTGATTAAAAAAATGGAACCTACGGTGCTCGATGAACAGATATGCAAACCAGCTGTGATCAAAGCTGCAAAAGAAGCGATGGAAATGGTGGTTACAGAAGGCACTGCTAAAAAGGCACTGAAGGATCTTCCATTCTCAGTTGCCGGTAAAACCGGTACCGCCCATGTGTCTGATGGTGCCATCAAATATGCGCATGGTGTTTACCAGGCCACATTCGTGGGTTACTTCCCTGCTGATAAACCACAGTTTACCTGTATCGTAGTGATCCGCACCAAACCACATGCGGCTTCACATTATGGAGGTACACTGGCCGCACCCGTGTTCAAAGAGATTGCCACCAAGCTCTATGCCATGTACGTGGAAAAGAAAACCCCTTCCGGTTTTGCAGCCGTAAAAGACAGCACCATGTATTACTATGCGGGTGCCGCAGCTGATATCAGGAATATCCTGCAAAAACTGCAAGTGAAGTATACCGATTCAGCAGCCAGTCAGAACTGGACATCTGTCTATGCCCGTAATGATCAGCCCCTGGTAAAACCGGTGATGGTGCGGGAAAAAGTGATGCCCAATGTACGAGGCATGGGATTAAAAGATGCTTTGAACCTGCTGGAAAATATGGGACTGAAAGTATCAGTGAAAGGAAAAGGAAAGGTAGCGGTTCAATCAATATTACCGGGTACACAACTGGCCAAGGGGGTAACGGTGGTACTGGAATTGAGTTAACGTTTAATGAATTAAAGTATAAGACTGGCGTGTTATTGCAGGATGTACTATATAAAGTGCCGATCAGACGGATAACAGGAAGCACGGCAGTGGAAATAAATGATCTGCAGATTGATTCGAGGAAGATAAAGCAGGGTGCAGCATTTGTGGCAGTAAGAGGTGTGGCAACAGACGGGCATGAGTTCATTGAGAAAGCAATTGAGAACGGAGCGATCGTGGTGGTTTGCGAAGAAATTCCCGTCATGGAGAACAACAATGTGCTTTTTGTACAGGTGGAAGACAGCGCAGCCGCAGCAGGGTATATGTCACACAATTTTTTTGGCAAACCGTCAGAAGCATTGAAGCTGGTGGGAGTGACAGGTACCAATGGCAAAACAACGATCGCAACATTATTATACAAGCTCTTTACAAGATTGGGATATACCTGCGGTTTGATCAGCACGGTGGAAAACAGGATCGGAGCAATCGTCGTTCCGGCCACACATACCACACCGGATGCAGTGAGTCTGAACCGGCTGCTGAAACAGATGCATGAAGAGGGTTGCAGCCATGTATTCATGGAAACCAGTTCACATGCCCTGCACCAGCACCGGGTAACAGGTTTGCAGTACACGGGGGCACTGTTCAGCAATATCACCCACGACCACCTGGACTATCATCAGACTTTTGATGAATATATCCGGGTGAAGAAATCCTTTTTTGATGGATTGTCATCATCAGCATTTGCAATCAGCAATGCGGATGATAAAAGAGGAACAGTGATGCTGCAGAACACCGCCGCCAGAAAATATTTCTACAGTCTGCGCACGATGGCAGACTTCAAGGGAAAAATTCTGGATAACAGCCTGAGTGGCCTGATGATGACGGTAAATGATGTGGAAGTGCATTTCAGACTGATCGGTGAATTCAATGCCTACAACCTGCTGGCTGTGTATGGAGCTGCGATTTGTCTGGGTGAAGAGAAACAGGAAGTACTGACCGCCCTGAGTGAACTGAGTGGTGCCGAAGGAAGATTTGATTTTCTGATCTCTCCGAAAGAAAAGCTGATGGCGATTGTGGATTATGCCCATACCCCGGATGCACTGATCAATGTACTGGCAGCGATCAAGAAACTGAGGAAGGGAGTGGAACAGGTGATCACGGTAGTGGGTTGTGGAGGAGACCGGGATAAAACGAAAAGGCCACTGATGGCAGCCGTTGCCTGTGAACACAGCGACAAAGCCATTTTCACGAGTGATAATCCGCGGACTGAAGATCCGGCACAGATTATCCGTGATATGGAAGAAGGACTGGCACCGGCCTATAAAAGAAAGTATATCTCAATCGTGGACAGAAAGGAAGCCATTAAAACGGCGATCAGTCTGGCCCAGGCAGATGATATCATTCTCATTGCCGGCAAGGGCCATGAGAAATACCAGGAAATAAAAGGAGTGAGAAATCACTTTGATGATAAAGAAATAGTAAAAGAAATATTTGAACTCTTAGATAAGTAAAGAAGACCAACACCAACCAGTATGCTGTATCATTTATTCCATTGGCTGAACGAAGAAGGGTACCGGTTCCCGGGGAGCCGCCTTTTTGAGTTTACCACCTTCCGGGTGTTGCTGGGAATACTGATGTCGCTCTTCATCACCACTTACTATGGCAAGAAACTGATCAAATTCCTGCAGAAAAAGCAGATCGGGGAAAGTATCCGGGAAGAAGGATTGGCCGGACAGGAAAGCAAGGCCGGTACGCCAACCATGGGCGGACTGATCATCATTTTTGCGATTGTTATTCCCACCTTATTGCTTGCTGATCTTACAGAAATCTATGTACAGGTGATGCTGGTCAGCACTATCTGGATGGGTGCCATTGGTTTTATTGATGATTACCTGAAACTAAGAGGTAAAAGACTGGCACAGCAAAAAGGAGAAGT
>DAORJS010000071.1:0-4579 GCA_035439185.1 Chitinophagaceae bacterium | reverse complement strand
TCCTGGAGAGATTATACCTGGATACTCTATATCCTGGTGGTGATCTTTATCATCACAGCCGTCTCCAACGGATCAAACTTGACGGATGGACTCGATGGACTGGCTACAGGTACTTCTGCGATCATCGGATCCTTGCTGGGCATATTCGCTTATGCCAGTGGTAACCTGGTCTTTGCCGATTACCTCAATATCATGTATATCCCGGGACTGAGTGAGTTATCCATTTATATCGCTGCCCTGATCGGTGCTTGTATCGGCTTCCTCTGGTACAACTCATATCCGGCACAGATATTCATGGGAGATACAGGCAGTCTGATGCTGGGAGGGGTGATTGCATCACTGGCCATTATTGTACATAAAGAATTACTGATCCCTATTTTCTGCGGAATCTTTTTTGTGGAATCGCTGAGTGTGATGCTGCAGGTAGGGTATTTCAAATACACCAGGAAGAAGTACGGCACCGGAAGAAGGGTATTTCTGAAAGCCCCGCTTCACCATCATTACCAGGTGAAGGGCTATCATGAAGTGAAGATCGTGACCAGGTTCTGGATTGTGACAGTACTCCTGGTGCTGCTGAGTATAGTAACACTGAAATTAAGATAAGGACTAAGAACGACAGAAAGGCATTAGAACAGATTCGAACGGCTTACTGAAAAACCCATATCCAATCCTATTGATGGCCATTCCAATAACTATGGCATTCTGAACACCTCATTATGGTGCAGTTGTATTGAAACTAATACTTGTGAAGAACCCAATTCCGTACACTCCTTTTGAAAACAAAGGCGGCAGCGCATTATGGACAAATTGTTTGTCATACTCGGAGGTGGTGAAAGTGGGGTAGGTGCCGCACTGCTCGCTAAAAAACAGGGATACGATGTATTTGTATCAGACGGAAGTTCTTTGAAGAATGAGTATCGTACCGAATTACAGGAAGCCGGAATTGCATTTGAAGAAGGCATGCATACCGACAAAAAAATCCTGCAGGCGGTGGAAGTAATGAAAAGCCCGGGTATTCCGGAAAAAGCACCGATCGTAAAAAAGATCAGGGACAAAGGAATACCGGTGATCAGTGAAGTGGAACTGGCTTACCGCTACAAAGGCAATAGCAGGATCATCGCGATCACCGGCAGTAACGGCAAAACCACCACTACGGCACTGACCTGGCATATCTGCCGGGAAGCCGGACTGGATGCCGCACTCGTGGGGAATATCGGGGACTCCTTTGCAAAACAGGTGGCACTGGATCCCAGACCGCTGTATGTAGTGGAAGTCAGCAGTTTCCAGCTGGATGATATTGTGACATTCAGACCGGATGTAGCCATCCTCACGAATATCACAGAAGATCACCTCGACCGGTACGATTACAAATTCGAAAATTATATACGGAGCAAGTTCCGTATTACTATGAATCAGCAGGCAGATGATTATTTCATTTACTGTGCTGATGATGAGACCACCATGAGTTATTTAAACAGACCAGATAAAATCGGATTCAATATTCACGCTAACCAACTGCCAATCAGTATGAAAAAAGAATTACCCAACGGAGCATTTATCAAAGACGGAGATATGTATGTAAGAACAGGACAGGATTTTACCAGTATGAGTGTATTTGATTTTGCCCTCAAGGGAAAACATAATCACTACAATACAATGGCAGCCTGCGTGGCCGCAACCACGCTGGATATCCGTAAAGAAAAAATCAGGGATGCGGTGCAGAATTTTCAGGCACTCGAACACCGGATGGAGCATGTGGCTACGGTAAGAGGCGTTGAATTCATCAACGACAGCAAAGCCACCAATGTGAACTCTACCTGGTATGCGTTGGAGAGCATGACCAAACCCACGGTACTGGTACTGGGTGGTGTGGATAAAGGGAATGATTATTCCCTGCTGGCCGATCTGGTGAAGGAAAAAGTAAGAGCGATCATCTGTCTGGGCAAGGATAACCAGAAAATCCATGAGGCATTTGATGGTATCGTGAGTAATGTAGTAGATACCGCAGGAGCAATTGAAGCCGTACAGGCTGCTTTTCATTATGCCAGCAAAGGTGATGTGGTATTGCTGAGCCCGGCCTGTGCCAGTTTTGATTTGTTTAAGAATTATGAAGACAGAGGAAATCAGTTTAAAAAAGCAGTGAGAGAACTTTAATTAATGGATGCAGTACGCGAAATAAGAAACAACGACTGGCGAAACAGCCTGAATCCAAATCACCTGATCAGTAAAACGAAGGGTGATAAAGTGATCTGGGCCCTGGTGGTATTACTTGCCCTCGTCTCATTACTGGCCGTGTACAGCGCCACCGGTTCACTCGCCTATAAAAATTACAGAGGGAATACAGAGATCTATCTCTTCAAACAGATCATTTTCATCTTCGCAGGGATCCTGGTGATTTATTTTGCCCACCTGGTGAATTATACTTTCTATTCCCGTGCTGCGAAAATTGTATTCCTCCTCACACTGCCTTTAATGATATATACCTTGTTCTTTGGAGTGAAGATGAATGAAGGCAGCCGCTGGATCCGCCTTCCGCTGATTAATATGACCATGCAGACATCGGACCTCGCCAGACTGGCCCTGTTCATGTACCTGGCCCGCCTGCTGAGTAAGAAACAGGATGTGATCAAGGATTTTAAGAAAGGATACCTGCCGCTGATTACTCCGGTGGCTGTTACCTGTGCTTTGATTGCACCTGCCAATCTTTCCACGGCATTACTACTGGGAGCCAGTTGTATGATGCTGCTCTTTATTGGCAGGGTCAGTACCAAACATATCCTGATGACCATTGGGCTGGCATTGATTCCATTGGTATTCCTTGTATCCGCTGCCGTTATCCGCCATGGAAAAGGAAGTGCTGATGAAGTGGTAATAAAAAAATCATCTTCCACATTAACCGGAAGGGTGGATACCTGGATCAGCCGGGTAGAAGCATTTATTTATGGCAGTAAAGATGCCGTTGATAATGATGCTTATCAGGTGAATCAGGCCAAGATTGCGATTTCAAGAGGCGGTGTATTTGGTGTGGGACCCGGAAACAGCACCACAAGAGATTACCTGCCCCAGGCCTATAATGATTTTATCTATGCCATTATTATTGAGGAATATGGTTTGATGGGCGGTGCATTCATCATGTTTATCTACCTGGTATTTCTTTACAGGTGTATCAGGATCTATAAAAGATGTCCTTATGCTTTTGGCGCCTTTCTGGCACTGGGACTCAGTTTTACACTGGCTATACAGGCCGTGGCAAACATGGCAGTTACTGTGAATCTTTTTCCCGTAACCGGTGTAACACTCCCGCTGGTGAGTATGGGTGGAACCAGTTTCATTTTTACCTGTCTGGCAATTGGTATTATACTTAGTGTGGCTAGAAACGTAGAACAACTGGAAGGAAAAGCACCGGTGGCATAAGAAATAATGTGAGTATGGCGAAAAGGATCATCATAGCAGGCGGTGGAACAGGCGGACATATTTTTCCGGCAGTGGCAATCGCTAATGCTTTGAAGAAAGAAGATCCGGATATCAGTATCCTTTTTGTAGGGGCAAAAGGGAAAATGGAAATGGAAAAAGTACCCCAGGCCGGTTATGCCATCGAAGGACTGGATATTGCCGGATTCAACAGAAGCTCTTTGATAAAAAACATCGGACTGCCATTTAAACTGATCAGAAGTTTCTGGCAGGTTCGCAGCATTGTCCGGAAATTCAAACCGGATGCAGTGATTGGCGTGGGAGGGTACTCCAGTTTTCCGGTATTAAGATTTGCTCAGGCAAAAGGAATCTGCACATTTATTCATGAGTCGAATTCATTTGCCGGTAAATCCAATATCATGCTGGGTAAAAAAGCCACCCGCATTTTTACCGGCACCGACGGAATGGAAAAATTCTTCCCGGCCAATAAGATCATGGTCACCGGAAACCCGGTAAGGGCAGCTATTGTAACGGCTGCTGTTACACGCGAAGAAGGGCTCCGGTTCTTTTCATTAGATGAAAATAAAAAGACTGTACTGGTGGTGGGTGGAAGTCTGGGTGCGAAATCAATCAATGAAGCAATTGATAAAGGACTGGATAAAATACTGGAAGCAGGATTACAATTGATCTGGCAAACCGGTAAACCCTATAGGTCAACTGCATCAGCAAGAGTGACGGGAAAAAAAGGGGTATGGGCAAATGATTTTATTACGCAGATGGAATATGCCTATGCAGCCGCTGATATTGTGGTGGCCCGTGCCGGTGCTATGACTGTTGCTGAATTATGTATCGTGAAAAAGCCGGTGCTCTTTGTACCATATCCGTTTGCCGCAGAAGATCACCAGACCGTAAATGCCATGCAGCTGGTTGACAAAAATGCGGCCCTGATGGTAAAAGACACTGAAGCCAAGGACAAACTGGTCTTCATGTCGATCGAATTAGCAAGAGATGAAGGCAAACAGGAAGAATTGAAAAACAATATGGCGAAGCTGGGGGTAACGGATGCAGATACCAGGATTGCTAAAGAAATACTGGCCAGTTTAAAATAGAAGTGATTTGAATCAGTACCATCCGATAAAAAAATTTTCAACCGGGGCCTTTTCAGGAG
>DAORJS010000070.1:9481-10922 GCA_035439185.1 Chitinophagaceae bacterium | reverse complement strand
GGAAACGATAAGCGGTCTGGTATGACAAACGGATATTATTGTCTTTTGCAACATTGATAACCGCCGTTACCCTTGGAGTGAATTTACCTTTGAAATTGGTTTGTTTATCATAACGGCCGGAGGCAGTCAGGGTCAGTTTGTTGTTCAGCAGGCTTTTCTTCAACTGAATATAAGAGCCATATTCGTTGATCAGGATGGTCTGCAGGGTATCGGCAAAAATGGTTCCCTGTGATTTTAATGCCCACTGTTTCCAGTTAGCACCGATCAACACATCCACCACTTTTGAGAAACGCAACATCTCAGAGATGTTTGCACTTGCTTCCATTGCATAGAGGTCAGATTTATCGAGGAATTTAGCACCACCTGGTTTGCTGACAGAAGTGTTTCTGATCACATTGGCTGCATCATTAAATTGCTTGGTTCCGGGAAGGAAACGACCCGCATCTGCTGTTGTACGGGCTGCAGCATGTAACTGGGCATCACTGAAAGCACCGGCAGAAGTACGGCGACCTTCTGAGAAAGTCAGCATATACTGGGGCAACCAGGATGCTGCGATGGAAGTAAGACCACCAGATGTATTCAGACTGGGCTTCCATGCTTCATTGATAAATGCACCCAGGGCATCTCCGATATAGGAATCGCCTGCATTTTCCTGGATGGTATAAGCACGGTACATCCAGTTTTTAGATTTCATTTCAAATTTATGCTGCGCCATTTTGAAATTACGCAGGGAATAGCGGTTGGCACCGGTATAAACAGTAGTACCGGTTCCGAAGTAAGAATTAATAGAAGCTTCCAGATTATCAGTGAATTTGTAATGCACCCCTGCATTGAATTTCGCATTCAGGGTATTGTAATCCACCAGTTGATCTTCATTATAACCGGTACGGGTTACATTATTTGATACCCCGAAATAATTACGGGTTACACCCAGGTATAGCGGTGCATATAACTGAGCGGCAGGCTGAACAGTGGAAGGAAACAGGCCAACAAAGCCAGCCACCTGGGCATTAGACGGATAGGTTGGATTGCCAATCGCACCGAAGTAAGAATTGGCGGTAGCCTGTAAATTGACTAATCCACCGGATTGAGAAGCAACCAGAGAGTTAATACTTCCGGATAATAATGCCGCCAGCTGACCCAGGTTCACGCTTGTTTCATCACCATATACATTCACACCATTGAAATTAGGGTCACCGGAACGGTTACCACCCACCACTTTACTCAGGATACCGATCTGGGCTTTATTGCGATAATCTTCAGCTTCCCAGTCGGAGCCACGGATCAATTCACCGGAAAGACGGAAGGCCAGTTTGTTTTTATACACTTTGGCCCAACGCATAGAGATATTATTATAAGGAGCAGCACTTCTTTGTTTTTTATCAACATGCATCATCCCCTGCTTTACATTGTAGCTGAAACCCTGGTATTTGAAAGGGCT
>DAORJS010000070.1:0-9381 GCA_035439185.1 Chitinophagaceae bacterium | reverse complement strand
CATGCATCATCCCCTGCTTTACATTGTAGCTGAAACCCTGGTATTTGAAAGGGCTCTTGCTGGTGATCAGCACGGTACCATTCATACCACCAGATCCATAAAGGGCAGATGAAGCACCGGAGAGTACTTCAATATTATCCACATCCAGATCGGTAAGACCTACGATACTGCTCACGGCAAAATTGAGGCCGGGAGCCTGGTTATCCATTCCGTCCACCAGCTGATTGAGGCGTGTATTACCACTGCTTACAAATCCACGTGTAGTTACCGTACGGAAAGTTAGAGAAGCCGTATGCACATCCACACCTTTCAGATTGGTGATGGCTTCATAAACAGAAGGAGCGGCTACGTTTTTGATAATGGCACTGTTCATTCTTTCAAGCGTAACAGGCGCTTCCAGAATCCGCTGGGGAAGACGGCTGGCAGCAACCACCACTTCCTGTCCGAGATCAGACTTTACTTTAAAATCAACTTCAACTGCTTTGGCAGCATCGCTGACTGTTATTTCCTGTGATTCAAATCCAATGGAAGAGAACACAAGAACAACCGGCAGTTTAGCTACTTTAAGACTGAATTCACCGTCAGAATTTGTATAAGTTCCCTGGCTGGTGCCTTTCACTATAACAGAAACCGCAGGCACATTATCCTTGCTGGCACTGTTCTTAACTGTACCGCTAATGGTAACGGATTGAGCATAAGCTGATACTGAAAAGAGGCAAGCCATTAACCAGGCAGCTAAAAAGCTATAGCTTTTTCTCATAAGTAAGTAGTTTTAGTTTTGCCCCGAAGGTAGTTCTTCGGCGTAATTTGGTGGAAAAATAAGCATTGTCCACTTTTTGTAAAAATTTAATTTTTAAGGGGCTAGCCCCGGTTGTGGACAAAAAAAGGATTTCCCAAAAATACAGCCGGATTGGATAAATTGTTGAAATCTGCTCCCCCCCTTAATTGGCCGGTTTTTGCCGCCTCCTTACTTTCGGCCATGGCTCAATTTTCTTTTCCTCAGCAGACCGGATTCTACCGGGGTAAGGTGCGCGATGTATATACTATTGCCGACCATTTACTGGTCATGGTTGCCAGTGACCGGATTTCGGCTTTTGATGTGATCCTCCCCCGCCCGATCCCCTTCAAAGGGCAGGTTTTGAATCAAATTGCTGCCTTTATGCTTAACGCCACCCGTGATATTTGCCCCAACTGGCTCCTGGACGTACCTGCACCGCAGGTCTCGATTGGCAAAAAATGTATGCCTTTCCGCATTGAAATGGTGGTTCGGGGCAACCTGACCGGCCATGCCTGGCGTACTTATGCCTCCGGTAAAAGGGAGCTCTGCGGGGCAAAAATGCCAGATGGCATGAAGGAAAACGACTATTTCCCCCACCCAATAATCACCCCAAGTACCAAGGCTGCCGAAGGCCATGATGAGGATATCTCCCCCAAAGAAATCATTGAAACCGGACTGGCCACTGAAAAAGAATGGGAAATCCTCAGCCATTATGCCCTTCACTTATTTGAAAGAGGAAAAACCATTGCCGCCAAACAAGGCCTGATCCTGGTAGATACCAAGTATGAATTTGGCTTACTCGATGGGCGGGTCGTATTAATGGATGAGATCCATACCCCGGATTCTTCCCGGTACTTTTATGCGGATGGCTATATGGAGAGACAGGAAAAAGGGGAAAGACAAAAGCAACTGAGTAAAGAATTTGTAAGAGAATGGCTGATCGCCAACAATTTTATGGGAAAAGAAGGGCAAACTGTGCCCGAAATGACTGATGAATGGGTGGATACCATCTCAAAAAGATATATAGAGCTATATGAAAAAGTGATAGGACAACCGTTTCAGCCAGAAACCCTTTCTGATGAGGACACCCGTCAACGGATCTTATCTGCGCTGGATAAACTGACATCATGAAAATACTGTTCATTGGCGCCAGCGGAATGCTGGGAAAACCTGTGGCAAAGGAACTGATCAGGGCCGGATTTGAATGTTCTTTGCTGGGAAGAAATGCTATTAAATTAAAATCCATTTTCCCGGATACAACAATTATTACCGGTGATATCCTGGATTTGCCAAGTCTTACCAGTGCCATGAAAGGAATGGATGCCGTTTATTGTAATCTGTCTGTACTCCAGAATTCCCGTGAAAAAGACCCACAGCCGGAAAGAGAAGGACTGGATAATATCCTGACAGCCGCCAAAGAAAACGGTATCAACCGGATTGCCTATATCTCATCTCTGGTGCATCGTTATGAAGGGATGAACGGATTCAGCTGGTGGGCATTCCGGATCAAACAGCAAGCTGTAAAAAAAATTAAAGCATCCGGCATTCCTTATACCATCTTCTACCCTTCCACTTTTATGGAAACCTATCCTTACCAGATGATGAGGGGTAATAAAATTGCTGTATTAGGTAGATCTATTGCTCCGATGTGGTTTATTGCTGCCGCTGATTTTGCGAAACAGGTCAGCCACTCTTTTCAAAAGCCGGGTACAGACAACAGAGAATATACCATTCAGGGACCCGAAGCTTATACCTTTGAAGAAGCAAATAAGATCTTTATAAGTCATTATACCAAAAAGAAACTGGGAATGATGAAAGCACCCATGTGGCTGGTTAAATTCCTGGGTAATTTTGTCCCCAAATTCAATTATGGCTGGCATATCTGCGAGGCCCTGAATAAATACCCCGAACAATTTGAATCTGCAAATACCTGGGAAGAACTTGGTAAGCCAGAAATTACTTTAGCTGTTTATGCTGCTTCCCATCCATAAAAAAGCCACTGCCGGTGAGGCAGTGGCGTATCAAACGTCAGGGATTTATTGCTTTATTTGGTAGCCTCCTGTTTTATCGTAGAGGTTTTGAAAGTCCGGGTAGCACCTTTACCGGCCAAAGGACAATAATAATCCAGGGCATCCTGCGCTTCGGTATAAGTAAGCCAGTAATCGGTTACTGTTCCGGTGAAAATATATCCGGCACTGCGGTTATACATATCTCTGGTACCACGGGCGCTGAAATTACCGTACACAAAGGATCCTTCTGATGGGCGGTATCCGCCATTTGCCTGTACAATATTGAAACCATAATAGGTTTCCACCACATAGTAACTGCAGTAAGGATCGCTGTACACTACTTCTCCTCTTTCTTTGGAGAGCCAGTAACCTTCGTCGATACCGGTATATACTGTGCTTTTAACACAACTGGCAAGAAAGATGCTGATGGAAAGCACAAGGGCTGAAAGGGTAAATATCTTTTTCATTGTTTCGATTTTTGGGTTAAGAATTGTTGTCGGTATACTAATCACAAGATTGTGCCAGAAAGGATGCACCCTTTGTTAAAATCAATATAAAGGCTATTTTCATTTTTCAAACCAACACATGAACCGGATTGCATTAACAATTCTATTGCTTTTGCCCCTCCTCTTACCGGCACAGGAACACTACCTCTTTGTGGGTACTTATGCTTCACCATTAAATGAAGGGGTTCATGTGTACCGCTTCAACAGCAGCAGTGGTAAAGCCACTCCCGTCAGTAGTATTGCTTCTTCCAATCCATCTTTTATCACGCTGTCTCCGGATGGTAAAAACCTGTTTGCTGTTTTTGAAACTGCCCCGAAGGATGGTAAAGGAGGAGATATTGCGGCCTATTCATTTGATGCTTTAACCGGGCGCCTGGGTCTGCTTGGTAAAGAATTATCAGGTGGTGATCATCCCTGTCATGTAGAACCGGATCGAAGCGGGCGATGGTTATTTGCCGCAAACTATAGCAGTGGTACATTATCTGTTTTGCCAATTGACAGTACCGGCCAACCAGGTCAGGCAACTATTATCAGGCATGCCGGCTCCGGACCGGATACCATCCGTCAAAAGGGTCCGCATGTACATGGATCGCTGATCAGTCCGGATAACCGTTTCCTGCTGGTTACCGACCTGGGCATTGATAAGGTAATGATTTATGCATTTGATGCGAAGTCGGGAAGTTTAACCCCTGCTGCAAGGCCCTTTTATCAAGCTACTCCGGGTGCAGGGCCCAGACAAATCTGTTTTGATCCTTCCGGCAATCACGCTTATCTGATAGAAGAATTATCCGGTACTGTTGTTTTCTTTAAATACCGAAATGGCCAATTGAAAGCCAGGCAAAGAATCAGCACGATGGTGGAAGGAGATCAACGGTTTCCGGGAAGTGCAGATATCCATGTATCTCCGGATGGAAAATTTCTTTACGCTTCAAACCGGGGTGAGGTAAATAATATTGCAATTTATCAGATCAGATCGAACGGCAAACTTACACTGAAAGCACATCAGCCAACATTGGGCAAATCGCCGCGTTATTTCAGTATGGATCCCAGCGGTAACTTCCTGCTCTGCGGGAATCAGAACAGTGATGAAATTGTGATTTTCAAAAGAGATCAGCAAACAGGATTATTAATGGATACCGGCAACCGGATTTCGTTAGGCAAGCCGGTTTGTATGAAATGGATACCCATTCCCGGATAAAATCCCGGTGAAACCAGCAGTGCCTCCATATATCTTTGCTGGTATGAAACAGATTTCGGATAAATATGAAATCTTTCAGGGATAGATCATTACCGGAATTTTTGTCAGTGGATTTTCTATCACCTCCACTTTTACACCGAATATTTTTTCAATCAACGGCGCTTTCAATATGGCAGCGGGTGGTCCTTCTGCAACCAACCTTCCTTCCTGAAGGAAAAAAACTTTGTCCCCGTATTGTGCCGCCAGATTGATATCATGGATCACAGCAACCAGGATGGTTTTATCACTCAACATTTTCCGGGCTGTTTGAAGAAATTCCTGCTGATAATTAATATCCAGACTGTTCAGCGGTTCATCCAGAAAGAGGTAACGGTTCCCGGAAACCGGATACTCCCATACCTGGGCCAACACACGGGCGAATTGAACTCTTTGCTTTTCTCCTCCGCTTAAAGTGAGATAATTTCTTGTGGTAAAATCTTCCAGTTTCAATTGACTGATCACTTCTTTGCAAATCTGCAGATCTCTTTTACCGGGAGCAAAACTGAAATGCGGATAGCGCCCCATCATCACCACTTCTTCAACGGTCAGTGGAAAATGAAGATCTGGTTGCTGGCTCATGACCGCCCTGCGAATAGCCAGGTCCTTCCATTTCCATTTCTTTACCTGTATTCCCTCATAAGCTACCTGTCCCTGATAGCGGTGCTTTTCACCGCTGAAAATTTTCATCAGACTTGATTTACCAGAACCATTCGGCCCCAGGATCATGTTGAATTTGCCCGGATGAAACTGAACAGAGATATCCTGCAGTATTTTTTTACTGCCAATACTGAAATAAAGGGACTGAAGATCAAGCATGATAACCTCCTTTTTGTTGCAGCAGGTTAAACCGTTTCAGCAGGAGGATAAATACGGGTGCCCCTACCATTGATGTGATGATCCCGATGGGCATTTCGGCAGGTGCCAACAGCAGCCTGGCTCCCATATCAGCAAGTGTCATTAATGCAGCACCAAGCATCATGGAAGCAGGCAACAGTTTTTTATTATCACTGCCGATCAATAACCTGAGGATATGCGGCACAATCAGCCCCATAAAACTTATGACCCCGACAAATGCCGTAGCCACTGCAACCATGGCAGTATTCAGGATCATGATCCTGCTTTTCAAACGGGCTGTATCCACTCCCAGATAGGAAGCTTCCTCTTCGCCCAGCAAAAGTGCATTCAGTTCTTTGGCATACCGCAGGCACAAAAAGAAAACCAGAATAGCAATCGTTCCCACAATAATAACCTGTAACCAGGATGCACCTGAAAAAGTACCCAGGTTCCAGAAGGTAATGCTTCTGGCCTGAGGATCCCTGGCGATATAACTCATAAAGCCCGTGCCACTCAGCCCGATTGCATTCACGGCTATTCCCAATAACAGGAGTGACATAATGGAAATCTTTCCTGCATTCTTAGCTAATGAATACACGATCCAGGTGGCTAACAAACCTCCGGCAAATGCAAATAAAGGAACCAGCAAGGGGCCTGTCATTGATTTTAATGCCGGACTCATTTTAGGGGCCATTACAAAAATAAATGAAGCACCGAAAGCAGCACCGGCACTGGTTCCGGTAAGTCCGGGTTCAACAATCGGATTCCGGAATAAACCTTGCATCAATACTCCGGAAACAGCCAGAATTGCTCCGGTGACCGCAGTTAATAATACACGGGGCAGCCGCAATTGCAGGAATACACCCTCATGAAGGCTTTGTGGTTCTTTTCCCTGTAAAAAATGCCGAAGGGCGGACACCATTTCAGCCGGTGAAATTTTTACAGCTCCCCATGCTATTGCTGCGAGTAATATCAGCAGGAGGAGCAGAAAAAGAAAGGGAAAGAAAAGTTTATTTTGTTGCCGCATGTATCAGGGGTGAATCAGGTTGAATAATTTCAGGATATTCTCTCCGGTTCTGGGTCCGAAATAAATCAGGTCATGTTCTTCAAAACGGTAAATCCTTTTATTTTTTGCAGCATTTGTCAGTGATACGCCGGGCACCTGACTGATGAATTTATCCATACTTCCCATCTGATCAAATCCAAAGTCGGTTGCAATAATAATATCAGGATTGGCGGCGGCAACAGCTTCCGCACTGATTTGCCTGGCACCTTTGGCATCATAATGAGCTGTTTTGCCGGCAGCCATTTTAATCATTTTGTCTCCAGCTCCGTTTCTCCCACTCATCACGAAATAAACATTATTGGCCCTGCCAAAATGGATGATCATTACAGATGGGGTATCAGTTATTTTTCTGTCACTTATTTTTTTAACAGTCTCGCTGAGATCATGGTCCATTTTCCGGATAACCGAATCAGCTACAGGTCCCGCACCAAAATAGTCACCCAGTTCCTTTAACAACAGCTTTGCACTGTCAATGGTATTGGCAGCGACAAAGATTTTTTCCTTGATCCCGGCTTTCAGGAGCTGCGCTTCCACCTGTTCGGGGCCGATATCCTTGCTATGAATGACCAGATCGGGATCCATTGAAATAATTCCTTCTGCACTCAGGGCGCGGTGGTATCCCACCGTTTTGAGTAATCTGGCGCTATCGGGATAGGTGCTACTGAGATCAACAGCTACAATTTTATTACCCTGCCCGATTGCAAACATCATTTCGGTCAGGTGTTTCGACAGGCAAACAATCCGCATATCCTTCTTTTCACCGCTTTCTTTATTACCAAAGCGGCCACATCCGATCAGCAACAAGCCGATCAATGGCAAGAGCATTATTTTTTTCATAAACCAATTTTATAAACAATGGAGGACGATTGTTGATCGTCCCCCACGTTAAGGTTATTTATTGAAGTTGTATTTTAAATTGATCCCTCCAAAGACAACAGCTTTTGGAGGTGCCGGAATATATGCATCAGGTAACTGATTAATAAAAACCATCAATGGATACTGTACACCCGTGATATTATTGACTCCGAAAAACACATCCAGACCCAGCTGTTGTGACAGGTTTCTGCGGAAGCCGATTTTTGTATTCAGCAGGTTATAACTGCTGGCTTTCCGGAGTGTAAATCCTTCCGGATTGGGATAAGTCTGGGTTTTCTCCAGGGCAATATTCATGGGATCTTTATACAGATGTGAGAAACTGGCATAGATTCCTGGCTTTGTATTCAGGTCAAAACCCCATGCTGCCATGATTTTGGGTGTACCAAAAACATTCAGTCCGCTATAGTTCAATGTATCAATTCCGGCATTGGCAGTACTGTTGCCGGTTTTAAACACAAAATTATCACCATACTTAAAATCAGAGTAGGTGAATGTGACAAAAGGTGTCAGATCACTGAAGAACCCGTCAGCCCCTTTGATAATCGAATATCTTACAGAAGCTTCCAGACCATTATGAATCTGCTCACCCCCATTAATCATATAGCTATATGCGGTTGCTGTTACTGGCGGGGTTGTTGTGGGAACAGGCACCGCCACTGAAGTCATCTTATTTTTGAAACTCAGATGAAATAGAGCCAGCTCATACACCAGCTTACCATTGACTGTATTTCCTTTTGTTCCGATTTCAAACTGTGTTCCTTTTTCCGATTTCAGATCACCGTTCACACGTGCTGTGGCTGGAGCAGAACCTGCATTGGGAGGCGTGCCAATCTGCGGTGTTGCAATAAAGAAATAAGAGCTCACCGGGGCTTTGAAACCCGTGCTGTAAGATGCATAAACAGAAATTCCTTTCCTGAATACTTTATTAATGGCCAGATGCGGTGACACCATATTCTTGTAGCAGGTATCAAAACGGGAAGGCCGCAGGGCGGTGGCATTGGGGGCATTCAACCTGTCATCCAGGACTATTCTTTGTGTACTGATTCCGATTCCTCCTGTTACAGACAGGTCTTTAGGCAAGGCCAGGGTCCATTCAGAGAAATAAGCGGTAGGTGTTGTTACAAAAGCCGTATTGGATGTTACAGCATTGATGATCCAGTAAGGACTGGTTCCATAGACCCAGGGGCCACCCGGATTGGGATCTGCCGGGTTTACTTTCATACTGTAACCAACTACCTGCGCATCCTGTCGCTGTACTTCCATTCCGGTGATTCCATTCAGGGAAATTCCGTTACTAAAAAAGAAACGGGTGTTAAAGGAAGTCCTGAAGCCATAGTTAACGGATGTTTTATCCGTCCAACCGCCGGCAGAACTCACATCACTCCTGAAACCCATACCAAAAACAGAACTGGTATTACTGATGGCTTTACTGAAGTGATAAGTATGTGAGACGCCGGCCCGGAATGTACTGACATGGCTATGTGCATTCCGGCGGATATATTCAATATTACCGGAGTAGTCCTTATTCAAATACTGTGCAATGGTTAATTCACCCAGACGCTCATCATAACTGTCGGTGTATCCCACATAAGTACTGAGATTTTGTTTTTCACCGGGTTGAAAATCCCCGACAAAATTCACAAAATCTTTATGTGAGCTGTTGTGGATGGAAAAGCCATCCGATTTTTGTTTTCCATAGGTCAGCATCATACTGCTTCGCTCCCCGCCGGTCATTAATTGGGTGGTATATCGCTGCAAACCGTAATTGCCCAGCATCAGCTGCTGGCTGATAGCCGTTTTTCCCTTCAGAGGGGCCCCTATTTTCAGATTAACGGCTCCGGAAATAGCCTGTCCGTATAGGGTGCCTGCAGGTCCCTTTACGATTTCTGTATTGCTGACTGCCCCGTAATCAATATCATCCAGGGTACTGACCCCTTCCGCATCGGTTACAGGTATATCATTGAGGTACACTTTATAGCCCTGTCCGTCGAAATTGCTGCTGATACCCCTTGTACCTCTGGACCCATTTCCATATCCACGGATATTAAATTGCTGACCACCGGAAACGGTACGGC
>DAORJS010000069.1:9834-11097 GCA_035439185.1 Chitinophagaceae bacterium | reverse complement strand
TGTGGGAAATACTCACCGCGGAGGTGCAGAGAGCGCAGCGTTTTCGCAGAGGTTTTTGTCCAAAGGACTATTCGAGCGCTCTTAGCGTTCTTGGCGGGAAAAAAATCCCGAAAATCCCCTTTTTCAAGAAGGTGCAGCAACAAAACGAAAGGTATTGTCCCTGTAATAGTTCAGCGACTTTATTAACTTTAGACATACCACAAAGCACCTGATTATGAAATACCTCATTTTAATCATTCTTGGCGCAGCTGGTCTCAATTCCAATGCGCAGTTGGCTGGTACAGGGATCGGCAGCAGCAGCACCACCACCGGCCGGATGGAAGTATACAGCTGGGCACAAAGACCCGATGAGGACGGGACCGATCTTCAGAAAAAATTTTTGAAACAGGAGTGGACTGATGGGGTCGTAAAATTCAGAAGCGGACGCCCGGATATTCATGCCCCCCTGCTATTTGATGTATTTGATAATACACTTTATTTTCTGCAGGATAGTGTGGTGATGGAATTTGTTGACAGTGTATCCGAAGTGAAGTTTATTACCTATTTCAATAAGGATACGGTACATATGCTGTACCGTCGTTTTTATCCGGCTATACAAGCCAATACCCCCGCCACTTTTTATAAAGTGCTGGTGGAGGCAAAGCTTCAGCTGCTGAAATGCAGTGCCAAGTCCATCCTCCTGTTTAAAGAACCCGAAACACCGGAACAACGCCGGGAAGACCCGCCCGAATTTTTATACTTTGCCTATCTCCCCAATGGAAAAATAGTACAGGTAGAACCCAACGCCGAAAAACTGATGTATCATTTGCCGGAATACAAGGAACAGATCCGGGAAATCATTCAGAAAGAGAAACTGAAAGTAAAGGATGAACAAAGATTGATTCAGCTCTTTGTCCACCTGAATAACAAACTGCAGGAACATTAATCAAATATCCATAGCAGCAGGGGCTTGGAAGATCCGTTGATCATTTTTTTCAGGGTCAGTAAAAAGCCCGGTGCCACAGTCGGACATCCGTTACTCTGACAAATCTCATCGTTAACGGCTCGTTCCGGTACGCAACTATGTCCATGCAGCACCACCGTTCTTTCAAAAGCATTGTTATTTGTACTGTCGAGTCCATGCAGTTTATAGGAATAACCCCATTTGCCAGTATAAGGAATGCCGATCCTGTATTTGCCTAAAGAAGTGCAGCCACTCCCCACCACATTGCTGTATCGACGACCTTCCAGCCAGTATTCAAAACAGTTCCCATGGGCCACCGG
>DAORJS010000069.1:5274-9734 GCA_035439185.1 Chitinophagaceae bacterium | reverse complement strand
TTCAGACCAGCCTTCACGCCAATCTGTGCCATCCCGCAAAGGGGCAGGAGGAGGGCAATCAACAGAATTTTTCGCATATTGAAAAAGCGTATTATCCCAGGATGGTTTGGGCTACCTTAACCTTGCCCTTCATCATTTCCAGTACCGTTTCCCGGATACCGGCTGCATCATATCCGCATTCATGCTGAAGCTCTTTGGGTGTACCATGTTCTACCAAACGGTCAGGGATACCCAATATCCGTACTTCATTTTTATAGCCATGTTCGGCCATGAATTCAAGTATAGCAGACCCAAAACCTCCCTTTACGGTTCCATCTTCCACGGTGATGAGTTTTTCGTACTGCTGACAGGCTTCATGCAATAATGCTTCATCCAGCGGTTTGGCAAAACGCATATCATAATGACCTGGGTTGATGCCCTCATTCCGCAGATCCCGGATTGCGGCAGCGGCGAAATTTCCAGGGTGACCAAAAGAAAGAATCGCAATATCTTTTCCTTCCCTCAGGCGGCGCCCTGTTCCAATGGAAATTTCTTTCATCTCGGTTTTCCATTCCGGCATCACCCCTTCTCCTCTTGGATAACGGATCACAATCGGATATTTCATGCTCTCGAGCTGCGATGTGTACATGAGGTTGCGCAACTCAGCTTCATTCATCGGGGCACTGATCACCATATTGGGAATACAACGGAAATAGGCAATATCATAACAGCCATGATGTGTAGGTCCGTCATCTCCTACCAAACCGGCGCGGTCCAGACAAAAAACCACCGGCAGTTTCTGAATGGCAACATCATGCACGGCAGAATCAAATGCCCGTTGCATAAACGAAGAATAAACATTACAGAATACCCGCAGCCCCTGGGTGGCCATACCGGCACTAACGGTTACCGCATGCTGCTCGGCAATGCCCACATCAAAGGCCCGGTCAGGCATTTTTTCCATCATGAATTTCAGGGAAGAGCCGGAAGGCATGGCGGGAGTAATACCAAATATTTTTTTATTCTGTTCTGCGAGTTCAATTAGTGTATGCCCAAATACATCCTGGTACTTGGGAGGCTGTGGCAGGTCAAATTTTTTCTTCTGAATTTCTCCGGTCAGTTTATCAAACAAACCGGGGGCATGCCACTTGGTCTGGTCCTGCTCGGCCAATGCATAACCCTTACCCTTGGTGGTGATAATATGCAGGATCTTGGGTCCGGGAATCTGCCGCAGGTCTTTCAGGGTATCTACCAGTTTAGCTACATTATGGCCATCAATCGGTCCGAAATAACGGAGCTTCAGTGCTTCAAATAAGTTGGCACTGCTGCTGACCATTCCCTTCATCCCCTCTGCCAGTTTATGGGCCATGGCCCTGGTAAAATTCTTTCCTACCGGCAATTTGCCCAGCAGTTTCCACACATCATCCTTTACTTTATTATAAGTTGGAGACGTGGTGATATCAGTCAGGTATTCTTTCAATGCACCGGTATTCGGATCAATGCCGATGCCATTATCGTTCAGAATCACCAGCATGTCGGCATCAGTAACACCGGCATGGTTCATGGCTTCAAAAGCCAGTCCGGCCGTCATGGCCCCATCACCAATCACGGCCACTACTTTACGGTCTTCTTCTCCCTTGTATTTGGCAGCCATAGCCATTCCCAGAGCGGCTGAAATGGAAGTGGAAGAGTGACCCACGCCGAATGTATCATATTCGCTTTCGCTTCTTTTGGGAAAGCCGCTGAGGCCCTTGTATTTTCTGTTGGTGTGAAAATTGTCCCGCCGGCCCGTCAGTATTTTATGTCCGTATGCCTGGTGACCCACATCCCAAACCAGTTGGTCATAAGGGGTATGGTATACATAATGCAGGGCTGTAGTTAGTTCGACCACACCCAGACTGGCCCCGAAATGACCGCCATGCACACTCACCACATCAATGATAAACTGCCGGAGTTCGTCACATACCTGGTGAAGCTTCTCCCGGGGTAATTTTTTCAGGTCATCCGGCGAATTGATCGTTTGTAATAATGGTCCGGGAATAATCTCCATACTGGTTTGTTTGCCTTGTAAAAGTAAAGGTTTCCGTTCAGCCTTTTTTGCTAAAAATTGTACAACAACCAGATGCCCTGAAAGTTCTGTATTACAGGCTGCTAAGTACCTGTTGAGCCCCCCGGATATCCATTTGCAGGGTGTATCAACCACTGGTATATTTAACGGGCTTCCCTCGTGCGGTTTTATTAGTTTTGGCTATGCCACTGCGCAATAAATGGAGAACATACTGGATTTTTCAAGCGATGGGCTGGGGCAGTTTCAGCCTGACCAATACCTTTTTTGCCTTTTCGTTCCAGCAGCTGGATAAAAACTTCTTTTATCATCTGCTGATTTTTCTGGCCCTTGGACTGATGATCTCACATGTGATGAGGGAAATCATCATCAGGGCAGCTATTCTCCAGAAGAGCCTTCGTCGTCAGGCATTTTTATTTATCGGCCTTACCCTGGCGATGGCCCTGCTGGCTTCCTATTTTAAACTGGAAACAGTAGAGCAACTTGAAATACTGACCAGTAAGGATGCACAATTGCTTCATCGGCCTGA
Source organism: Chitinophagaceae bacterium (assembly GCA_035439185.1). Taxonomy (GTDB): domain Bacteria; phylum Bacteroidota; class Bacteroidia; order Chitinophagales; family Chitinophagaceae; genus JJ008. Next base: position 7,161 of record DAORJS010000069.1, on the reverse strand, counting down.
TTTCAGTTACTGGATCAATAAAATGGTACTGGTGCTGAGTGGCGGGTTCTCCTATTTTATCCTGTTCTTTATCTGGAACCTGATTTATTTTATGTTTCACTATGTGACCAAGAGCCAGAAACAACAAATGGACACCCTGCGACTCGAATCATTGGTAAAAGAGCTGGAACTGCAGACGATTAAAGCGCATATCAACCCGCATTTTATTTTCAATTCATTGAATAGTATCCGCGCCCTCGTGGATGAAAACCCCCAACGTGCCAGAAGGGCCGTAACCGAACTCAGTAATATTCTCCGGAGCAGTATGCATGCGGAGAAAGCGGAAACGGTTACCCTGGAGAGAGAACTGAATATCGTAAAAGATTATCTCGCATTGGAGAATATGCGCTTTGAAGACCGGCTGAAAGTAGTGTATGAAATAGATGAAGATACCCTGGATCAGCCCGTGCCTCCCATGATGCTGCAAACCCTGGTGGAAAATGCCATCAAACACGGCATCAGCAAACAGATCAGCGGGGGTATTGTCAAACTGATTTCTGTATTCAAAGATGGTTATCATGAATTGGTGGTACAGAATACCGGACAATTGAATGGGAAAGTGAATGCGGAAGGTTTTGGTTTGTCCAGCACAACCAACCGGCTCGGACTGCTCTATGGCAGCAAAGCAAAATTTGATATCCGGCAGATCAACGGATCCCTGGTGGAAGCAAGGGTGCTGATACCTGCGTCTGACGCCTTCAAGGGAATCTGACTCCTCCACGGGAGTCTGATTCCTTAAAGAAACGCCTAAAATAGAAAAAGTAAAACAGCTATATGAAAGCAATCATCATCGACGACGAAAGACTGGCCAGAGCTGAATTAAAAAAACTCCTGCTCGATTACCCGGAAGTGGAAGTAGTGGATGAAGCGGCTAATGCAGAAGAAGGACTGGCTAAAATTGAATCCCAGCAACCCGACCTGATTTTTCTGGATATTCAAATGCCGGGAAAAACAGGCTTCGATATGTTATCACAACTGGAGAAAGCTCCGCAGGTGATCTTTACCACCGCCTACGATGAATTTGCATTGAAAGCATTCGAAGTAAATGCCCTCGATTATCTGGTAAAACCCATCGAGCCCAAGCGACTGGCCGATGCGGTACAAAAACTGAATGCCTCCGATATCAGGGATAGCCGCCAGGAAGTGATCAGCACGAATAATAGTCTGCTCACCGAAAACGATCAGGTCTTTGTAAAAGACGGTGAACGTTGCTGGTTTGTCAAACTCAATGAAATCAGACTTTTTGAAAGTGTAGGCAATTATGCCAAAGTGTTTTTTGGCGCCAACAAACCGCTGATCCTGAAATCACTTAACGCCCTGGAAGAAAGACTGGATGAAAAGACTTTTTTCCGGGCCAACCGTAAACATATTGTCAATCTGAGAATGATTGAAAAGATTGAGCCTTATTTCAATGGGGGGCTGCTGCTGGAACTGAAAGGAGGGGAGAAGATTGAAGTGAGCAGGAGGCAGACGGTGAAGTTTAAGGAGATGATGAGCCTGTAGAGAGGGGATTGGCGAGTGGGGAATGGCTAGTGGGAAACTGAGAATGTGAGAATGTGGAAATGTGAGAATGTGGAAATATGAGAATGTGAAATGTGAGAATGTGGTTCGGGTGCCGAGTACCAAATTCCCCTTTAGGGGATAGGGGCTTGAGGAGGAAGTGGCTAGCATTGCCTGCCGAAGCATTTGCGAAGGAAGGTGGGGAGTGGCTAGTGGGGTAAGAAGACGGAAGTGCCTGGCTGATTTGTTAGAAGTATAATTTATAGTTCAGCGTAAAACAAAAGGAGCTTAGCAGCAATGCAACTTAGTTTTAGCAGAATAAGTCTAATAAGCACAGATATTTTATCA
>DAORJS010000069.1:0-5174 GCA_035439185.1 Chitinophagaceae bacterium | reverse complement strand
AGCAATGCAACTTAGTTTTAGCAGAATAAGTCTAATAAGCACAGATATTTTATCAATTTCAGAAAGCATACCAATTACATGAAGAAATTAATGTTGACAGGCTTGTTGATGGCAGCAGGCTCTTTTTTATGGGCACAGAAAGGAGAAAACGTTTTTCAGGTGAAAGAAGCAGATCGCATTATTCAATTCCTGGCTTCGGATGAAATGCGGGGCAGAAAAGTTTTTTCTCCTGAAATTGATAAAGCTGCTGATTTTATCGCGGCTGAATTTAAAGCCGCCGGTTTGCAACCGATGAATAACAGTTTCCGGCAGGAGTTCACCATGGTCAGACCCAAATTCATCAGCGCCACTGCTACTTTCGACGGAACAGCTATCGATCAAAAAAGTATCATCGTCATTACCTGTGCTGCGCAGTTTAAAGCAGATCAGGGTGCCGGCTATGATAAAGTGATGATCAGTGCAGGTGCCAATCTGCAGACCGAAGCCCGGAAATATGCCAGGGGGAATAAAAATACACTGGTTGTAGTGGATAAAAGTTTTGCGAACAGTTTTGGTAACCTGGCCAGACTGAAATCCACGATGTTCAAAACAAATACCAATACGGTTTTTGTACTGGCAGATGCCCTGCCCAGTCAATGGTCGGTTGAAGCGGTGCATGAAATCAATGAACAAAAGATGGCCAATGTGGTGGGTATGCTTCCCGGCAAATCAAAAAAAGATGAGTATGTGATTTTCTCCGGGCACTATGATCATATTGGCGTGGGTCGTGCGGTAGAAGGTGATTCAATTTATAATGGGGCGAATGATGATGCAGCTGGAACAACCGGAGTCATTATGCTGGCTCAGTATTTCAAGCAGCTGAATAATAACGAGCGGACCATCGTATTTGCTGCTTTTACTGCCGAAGAAAGCGGCGGTTTTGGTGCCCAGTATTTTTCCCGGCAGTTTAATCCGGAAAAAGTAATGGCTATGTTCAATATTGAAATGATCGGCACCGAAAGTAAATGGGGAAAGAATTCTGCCTATATCACCGGTTATGATAAAACCAATATGGGAGAGATCCTGGCCAAAGACCTGCAGGGCACAACATTCAATTTCTACCCCGATCCCTATCCCACCCAGCAACTTTTTTACCGCTCAGATAATGCCACCCTGGCCCGTTTAGGGGTGCCGGCCCATACGATCTCCACTTCTAAGATGGATGTGGAACCACATTACCACAAACCCAGTGATGAGGTAAAAACATTGGACCTCGACAATATGGTGATGGTGATTAAGGCTATCGGAATGAGTTCTAAAAGTATTGTGGCGGGAAAGGAAACACCGACGAGGGTGAAGGTGGAGGAGCTTAGATAAATTCGAAATTCAAAGGTTGAAATTTGAAATCCTCTTCCTGTCTTTCTGGACATTTTTTAACGACTGACTTATGTCTATTGCTTAAATAAATGTTGGGGGCTGAAACTACTACTCACTTTCTTCCGGTCCCGATAGCTATCGGGATTCCGACTTTCGGACTTCCGGACACATTTAACCACAGTGATTTTTTAATGGCTATTTTCAGAATAACTGACCTGCAATAAATTTACACTGAAATTACCTTCAACTTTCTTCCGGACTTCCGGACTTTTCTGACTTTCCGACTTCACTCTATATCTTCACAGGGACGCGATGCACCGCATCACTCATCTCCTTTATCAGTGATGCATCTTTCTCAATCGCATTCCCCACCACAATCACATCAGCTCCGGCTTTGCAATTCAGGTAGGCTTTTTCAGGAGTCAGGATCCCGCCGCCGATAATTAGCGGAGCTTCGATGCTATCGGCCACCGATTTAATCATGCTTTCTGAAATGGGGCGTTTGGCACCACTGCCGGCATCCATATAAATTAATTTCATGCCCAGCATTTCGCCGGCCATGGCGGTACACATGGCTATTTCATTTTTATCGGCAGGTACCGGTGCAGCATTGCTGATATAGGAAACAGTAGTGGGAGCACCACCGTCAATGACAATATATCCCGTAGGCATGATCTCCAGTCCGCTTTGTTTTACAAATGGCGCTGATACCACATGCTGCCCGATCAGTAATTCAGGATTACGCCCGGAAATCAGGGAGAGATATAACAAAGCATCTGCATATTTACTGACCTGGGAAGGACTACCGGGAAATAAAATAACCGGAATATCACATTGCTGTTTGATCCTTTGCACACAGTCGTCCAGGTGATTGGAGATGACCAGACTGCCACCCACCAGTAAATAGTCCACCCCTGCGGCTACGGATAACTCTGTCAGCTCATCAAGGATGGCCGTATTCACCTTGTCCGGGTCAATCAGCACGGCAAAGGACTTCTTCCCCTGCTTTTTTTTCCCGGCCAGTTCCTGATAGATTGTTGACTTCATTGAGTGAATGGATAATTGCAAAAATGCGAAAAACTTCCCGTATTGCACAGCCCTAAACAGGCTGTTTTTTAATTGTTTATTTATTCAACTGGAATTGAATTTAGCTCAGTAAAAGCGTTCCGGCTGATTGGAGTTCATTTTATTTTTCTTTTGATTGCAGGGAATCGACACCAGGTTGAAACCCTGGATTTTTAGTTTTTAAGCCCAAACTCTTTTTCATCATTTTTCGACCCTCATTTACTGATCATTCGGGAGTAAAAAATGACCTGAGCCTCAAATCCTTTACTGGAAAGGGTTTGAGCTGATGATTTCCCTGAAAGACCTGTAAAATCAATACTTTCAGCCTGTTGGAGGGCAGAAACCCTTATCCATTATGGGTTTCAGTCAGCCTGATCCTGTGGCATATTTTCCTACAACTCCCATACTAATTTTCCAAAAATTTTTTCTCCTTCATCCCGGCTAAAATTGTGAAGAAATGCTGCAATGCAATACAGGACTGCATCCGGGGTTTTTCCACCTCCCTTTTCCACAGAATGTGCATATCTCAGCCTATGAATTACAGTAACTTAAAAATATTTTCGTCATGGACGTTAACAGTTACTTAACCCGAGAAATTCTTTTTTAGTTATGGCTACCAAAACCAAGGCATCCTCCAAGGGAGGTTTGCAATTTTCCCGTCGCTTTACCCGGGACGACGTGAATGTATACGATATGTTTGAGTACGATTACCGCACTTCGGTAATTCGTAACCCAAGTGGAGAAGTGGTGTTCGAAATGAACAACGTGGAAGTTCCTAAACAGTGGAGCCAGATCGCCACGGATATTTTAGCACAGAAGTATTTCAGAAAAGCCGGTGTGCCTCAACCCGACGGAAGCCTGGGTAGAGAAACTTCCGCCAAACAGGTAGCCCATCGTATGGCCAATTGCTGGAAAGCATGGGGCGAACGCTATGGTTATTTTGCATCTGCTGCGGATGCACAGGTTTTTTATGAAGAGCTGGTGTATTCTATCCTCAACCAAATGTGCGTGCCGAATAGCCCGCAATGGTTCAATACCGGTCTGCATGAAAGCTATGGTATCCTCGGTAAACCACAGGGTCACTACTATGTGGACCAGGCAGACGGACAACTGAAAAAATCAACCAACGCATACGAACGTCCCCAGCCACACGCCTGCTTTATCCTGAGTGTGGATGATGATCTGGTAAACGAAGGCGGTATCATGGACCTCTGGGTTCGTGAAGCCCGTATCTTCAAATACGGTTCAGGAGTGGGCACGAATTACTCCAACCTCCGTGGTGAAGGCGAAAAACTCAGCGGTGGTGGCAGTTCATCCGGTTTGATGAGCTTCCTGAAAATTGGTGACCGCGCTGCCGGTGCCATCAAATCAGGTGGTACCACCCGTCGGGCGGCTAAAATGGTTTGTCTTGACCTCGATCACCCTGAGATCGTTCAGTTTGTGAACTGGAAAGTGGAAGAAGAAAAGAAAGTAGGTGCCCTGATCGCAGCCGGTTATCCTTCCGGTTACGAAGATGAAGCTTACCGCACCGTGAGTGGTCAGAATTCAAATAACTCGGTTCGTATCCCTAACAGCTTCTTCAAAGTATTGGAAGAAGATGGCGAATGGGAACTCAAGGGCAGAATGGATGGCAGGGTCATGAAAAAAATTCCCGCCCGCGAACTCTGGAACCAGATCGCCTATGCCGCATGGCGCTGTGCCGATCCCGGTACCCAGTATGATACTACGATCAACGAATGGCATACCTGTCCTGCAGGCGGCCCCATCCGGGCTTCCAATCCCTGCTCAGAGTACATGTTCCTCGATAATACAGCCTGTAACCTGGCTTCCGCTAACCTGATGAAGTTTTATGATGCGGAGAAGAATGTATTCGATGTGGAAGGTTATGAATACAATACCCGTCTCTGGACCGTGGTACTGGAAGTATCCGTATTGATGGCACAGTTCCCTTCCAAAGAAGTGGCACAACTGAGCTATGAGTACCGTACCCTGGGACTGGGCTACGCTAACCTCGGTACCATGCTGATGGTAAGCGGTATTCCTTATGACAGTGAAGAAGCCCGTGGCATTGCCGGTGCGATCACCGCAATCATGACCGGTATTGCTTATAAAACATCTGCGGAAATGGCCCAGGCCCTGGGTGCATTCCCCCGCTTTGAAGAAAATAAAGAACACATGATGCGCGTAATGCGCAATCACCGCCTCGCTGCTTATGATGCGGATGAATATGAAGGACTGAGCCTGAAACCACAGGGTATCCATGCTAAATATTGTCCCGATTACCTGCTCAAAGCAGCCTGCAAAGCCTGGGATGATGCAGTTGAAATGGGAGAGAAATATGGTTACCGGAATGCACAGGCAACGGTAATTGCCCCTACCGGTACAATCGGACTGGTAATGGATTGCGATACCACCGGTGTGGAACCAGATTTTGCCCTCGTGAAGTTTAAAAAATTGTCTGGTGGTGGCTACTTTAAAATCATCAACCAGTCTGTACCCACGGCCCTCCGCAATCTGGGTTATACTCAGGCTGAATCAGACAAGATCATCAAGTATGCAACCGGTTCTGCTTCTTTTGCCGGCGCGCCTTTTATCAATCACCAGACCCTGAGCGAGAAAGGCTTTATTGCCGATGAAATCAAGCGCCTGGATGCAGCAGCGATCACCGCTTTTGAAATTGGTTTTGTATTCAACAAATACACCCTGGGTGAAGAGTGCCTGCAAAGACTGGGCTTTACTCCGGAGCAATACAA
>DAORJS010000068.1:0-11122 GCA_035439185.1 Chitinophagaceae bacterium | reverse complement strand
GAACTCAGTGCCGTGATCCGCCGCCAGGAAACCACTACCGCCCCGATCACCAATAACAATGTATCAGTGATTACGTTTGGGGTCAGGTGGAATATGCAACGAAGGGATTTTCAGTTTTAAAAATATCCTGCATCAGTAATTGATACTGGCAGGAGAGTATCTGAAAACAGAATCAAATGCTCCATTTGATTTCCAGATACTGTCGAAAAGAATATCCTGATAAAATGTGCTGTCATTTCTGTTAAAGTGAGTCTTCAGCAGACTATACCCTCCTTTTCTTTGAATCCGGCCATTTGAGTAGAAGGATTCATAGCCATGATCGGATCCATATACCATACGGCCGGAGAGCTGACCGTTGGGGTAATAGTTTTCGCGTTTACTGCTATAGCCACTGGTGTCGTACAGGGAGATTTCACAAATAAACCCACCCGGGTATTTTTCAATCTGTTCAATCAGATGTCCAAGCAGGTACCGGTAACGTATCGTATTGCCGTTTTCCCTGCTGAGATTACAATAACCGGTATAAGGAATATTTTCCAGCTGATGAAACTGAAGGTATTTGCCTCGCTCTTGCCTGTTATAAAGGCTATCGCAGGGGCAATCTCTTTCTTTAACTGTTTCCTTATGATGACTGCAACCTATCGCGAAAGCTATGAGCAGCAGCAAACTATTTAATCCGGTGAATGGTTTATTATTTATCAAACTTGATCGTGAATTTAAAAAAAGAAGGGATCAGGTTAAATCGCGCACTCAGGATATTATATTTACTATAACCTTTTTCCTGCATAAAAGGTTCCATTTCCCTGATCAGTCTTTTGGTGGCTGTTCCCTGTCCGGCGAAACCTCCGGTATAAATCCTTGCAGTATATTCATCTGGATTATCAGTAGGTTTAAATCCGTGCCCGTAAGTGGCAGTCGCATTAAATATTCCCATAACGGTCAGTATAAATCAAAAAAAATATACTTAAATATACAGTGTAATTAGTTGCCCTGGATAAGGGAAAAAAAATAGCGGCTGTATTTTTCCTGTCCTGACTTATTCAAATGATAGGCATCTGCAAACAAACTGTCATTTCCGGGTTGAAGAGAACGGATGCTTGATTTGATTGGCGTAGTAATGCCTGATGCATGTAATTGGTTGAGAAAAGAAGCCTGGATATCGCGGCAATTTGATTCATAGTCATTGATAAAATCCATTCGCCTCGGAGGATAAAAGGCAGTAAAAGCAATTCCTTTTTCCTGGCAGAGGCTGACTATTTTTTGCAGGTAAATAAACTGCTGTTCACTCCACCCATACACTTTCAACCGGAATTTTTTACTCACCGGGTCATTAAAATTAACCGGCTTTTTGGTCAGCGCCACCGAACCAAAATCAGCGGGGATCGTTGTTTGTACTTTAGCAGCAGGATGATCCGGATCCGGAAAATGCAAAAGCGCTTTATAACGCTTGGCCAATAATCGCAGATCATAATCCTTACTATACCTTACTGCTTTTGCAAAGGGAAGATCCAGGAGCAGGTATTGGTGACGGTTACGGTAATAATTCCGGGTATAGATCCAGGGATCAATCCCCATGTACATGGCTTTAACGGAAGATAAATCCAGTTGTTTCAGAATAAAATAAGTCTCGATGGGATCCCGCGCATCAGCTGCCAGATTGATAAACGACAGGGAGTCTGCTGTCAAACGATTCAATTCCCGGCAACTCAATCCGTATTTAATACTGGAGCTGCCTAAGAGGAATACTTTCTTAGGATGTTTGATAGAATTGACCCACTGATAGGCCCCTGCTTTGTGACGGAATGCCTGCTCCAGTTTTTCTTCCTGAAAGAGCTGTTTGTGTTTTAGATGGATCCATATTTCCAATACCAGCAGTGTCAGCAGCGGGAGCAGACTGAATACAAGTAACCGGTATAGAAATTTTTGCATCATCAGAACTGAAAATAAATAAAGGGTTGCTCCCGGCCGCCTTCAAAAAAAATGAGCAGGAGGATTAAATAGTATAGCGCCCAGCGGATCCAGGGCGATTTGTTGCTTCCGGTTTTTTCAATGGCATAAAAGGAATGACGGCCCAGCCATTCCATCAGGAGGAAGAATACCAGTAAGAGCATTATTTTTTTGGGCAATACTTCGGGCCATGTAAAAATACTGGCGGAGAAAATTTCACTGTAGATCTGATCGGCATGTGAGAGGCTGTTCGCCCGGAAGAAAATCCATGCCAAAACCACTATGGTGAAAGTAAGCAGGATGGAAAAGCCTTCCTTCCATCCCGGTAAAAATTTGCCTTGAACAAGCGGGGTTTCTTTTTTATCTGTTTTGTTTTTAAGTAAATGAGGGAGCATATAAAGCGCATGCAAGCCACCCCAGGCCAGGTATTTAAAATGAGCACCATGCCAGAGTCCGCTCACCAGGAAAGTGGTAAAAGTATTCCGGATTGTTTTTGATCTCCCTTTTTTATTTCCACCCAACGGGATATAGAGATAATCCCTGAACCAGGTGGAAAGAGAGATATGCCAGCGCCGCCAGAACTCCGCTATATTTTTTGAAAAATAAGGGAAGGAAAAATTCTGCATCAGGTCAAAGCCAAAGAGCCGGGAAATACCAACAGCCATATCCGAATAACCTGAGAAATCCCCATAGATCTGCATCGCAAAAAAGAAACTGCCAAGCAGCAGGGTGCTGCCGCTGTAGGTTCCTGATTGTGAGAAAATCTGATCGGCAAATTGTCCGCAATTATCAGCAATCACCATTTTTTTGAAAAGTCCCCATAATATTTGTCGCATCCCATCCACCGCCTTGCTGTAATCAAATGTTCTTGTTTGTTGAAATTGCGGCAGGAGATGGGTGGCTCTTTCAATCGGCCCGGCCACTAACTGCGGAAAAAAACTCACGAAGGCCAGGAAGGCAATGGGGTCGCGGGTGGGTTCCAGTTTGCGGCGATAAACATCTATGCCATAACTGAGGGATTGAAAAGTGTAAAAACTGATCCCAACCGGCAGAATGATATAGAGTGTGCCGGCATGCAGGGGTCTTCCTAAAAAACTGAAGGCTTCAGTAAAACTTTCAATAAAAAAATTATAGTATTTGAAGAATCCCAGAAGCCCAAGATTGCAGACTATACTCAGCACTAAGAACCATTTTCGCTTTTGCTGCCTTTGTTCTTTCATCATGGCCAAACCGGCTAGATAGTCCACCATCGAACTAAAAAGTAGCAGGGATAAAAACCGCCAGTCCCACCAGCCATAAAACACATAACTCGCCACTACAATCAATCCATTCTGCAGCCGCATTTTTTTTTGTGTCACAAACCAGTACAGGATGAACACAATGGGTAAGAAAATGGCAAAGTCGAGAGAATTAAATAGCATTATATGAAAATGACAAGATACAAGATACAAGAAACAAATAATTGAAAAGATACAAATGACAAGAAACAAAAAACAAATAAATAACAGCCAAAGCACCAAATTAAAAGGGCGTCAGTTCATTAAACTAACGCCCTTTTAATTTTGCCTTTATTTGGTGCTTATTTTTTTCCCCATAGGGGTCCTTTGGACTTGTGTCTTTTTGTTTTCTCTCTATCCTTCTAAATGTATACTGAAAATAATCATCCTCGACTGTATTTTATCAAATACACTGGAGTAGATCAGGTTCTTGTCACGTGCATGCAGGTTCCGCATCCCGTTGCTGATTTTGATTTCGGGGGAGAAAATAAAACTATCGAAGAAGAAGTTGAAGCCGATGCCAAACTCGGGACCATAATCAAAACGATCAATCTTCACCAGGTCTTCCGCTCTTTTGGCCCGGGCATTACTGGCCATATCAATATCGGCTTTAAAACCGGCCAGTGTATAGACCCTGAAATTGCCGATCCGGTCACTTTGAAATTTGAGCTGAACGGGGAAGGTCATGATGATGGATTCTACTTTCTTCACCACTTCTGTCTGGTTATCGATATCCGGGAACCTGAGTTTGTAATAAATATTTCTTTCCAGGAACATCAGTTGCGGATTGAACCGGAACTGGAAACGGTCGGAGATACGGGCGGTAGCCAATAATCCAAGTGCCAGTCCGCCTGCATTGGTTGGTTCGGCCACCATCACACTATCCAATTGCATAAAACGTGGATGCAGGTTGGTTTGAAAGCGGGCCAGGTTAATACCAATGGTGATCCCGAAATAATAAGGCTTGGCATCATGATCCGGTTGGTTCTGTTCCACGTATTGTGCCCCTGCAACGGATTGCAACAGGAGGCAACCGGTGATAATGACCAGTGATGCGCGTACTTTCAGCGGGGTTTTTGTCCGGAGTAAATGCAACATATTCCAAATGTCAGGGCCTGAAAACCGGTATCGGTGTACCCCACTTTTTTTAAAATGTCAGTAAAAGCATGGCGGTCGGGGAAAGCATTGGCTGATTCGCTGAGATATTGATAAGCCTCTTTATTTTGTTTGAACCATCGGACCACCTGGGGGGCTACTATGCCCATGTACAGGTTATAAAGACTTTTAACTGCCTTTTTCCGGGGTTTAGAAAATTCCAGTACGATCAGCCGGCCCCCGGGTTTTAACACCCGCCACATTTCTGTGAGGCCTTTTTCCAGGTTTTCAAAGTTCCGAACACCAAACGCCACCATCACCGCATCAAACGAATGATCAGGGAAATTTATTGTTTCAGAATCCCCTTGCTGGAGGTGGATTTTATCCCCAAGTCCTTCTTTTTCAATCTTTTTCTTCCCCAGATCCAGCATATTGACTGAAATATCAATCCCCTCAATTTTTTGCGGATTCAGGATCTTGCAGGCCATTATGGCCATATCGGCCGTGCCGGTTGCCACATCCAGGATCTGTTGCGGATTGGCCGCTTTTAGCTTCCGGATTGCTTTTTTCCGCCAGCTGATATCAATCCGGGCGGAAAGAAAACGGTTGAGATGGTCGTATTGTCCGGCAATCCGGTCAAACATTTCAGTGACCTGCTCCTTTTTGTTCTTTTCCGAATCTTTAAAAGGCGTGATATGATCGTGTGGGAGAGGGGTTGACATGGGGGGCAAAGATATTTGAAGAAAAGAACCAAGAGACAAAAAACAAGAAACAAATTGGCGTCAGTATATTGATGGTCAAATGTCGACTATTCAGTCTCTTCCTTTAAAACAGGAAATACAATAAAAAGTTCAAATATAAAACCCGCTCCAGCCTTAGACACCGCCTTTTTAATTTTCTTTCTCTTTCCTGCTTATTTGTTTCTTGTCTCCCCATAGGGGTCCTTTGGACTTGTATCTTTTTTGTCTCTTGTATCTTGTTTCTTGTTATTTATTTTTCTCACCTACATTTACCTGATGGAAATTACTTCGGCCAATTATGTTATCAGCAGTGCCACTTATAAACAGTGCCCGGCCCCGGACCGGCCCGAGTATGCTTTTATCGGAAGGAGTAATGTGGGGAAATCCAGTTTGATCAATATGCTGGCCGGTCAGCGGAACCTGGCAAAGACCTCAGCAACACCGGGGAAAACGCAGCTGATTAATCATTTTGAAGTGATGTCGGCCAAAAAGAAATGGTACCTGGTGGATTTGCCCGGATATGGGTATGCTTCGGTATCTCAGCGCTCCCGGAATAACTGGGAAAATATGATTGAATCCTACATCCGGAAAAGAGAGAATCTCGTTTGTTTATTTGTGTTGATTGATAGCCGGCATGAACCTCAAAAAGCAGATCTGGAGTTTATTGCCAAACTGGGTGAATGGGAGACCCCCTTTGTGCTGGTTTTTACCAAGGCAGATAAAAACAAGCCGGGCGGAACGGTCCGGAGGGTGAATCTTTTTATCAAAACCCTGCTGGAGCAATGGGAGGAAGCCCCTCCGCATTATATCACATCGGCGGTCAATAAAGAGGGAAAAGAAGGGATTTTGGCCTATATCGATCAGCTAAATCGCAGTTTTACAAAGCTTTAGGGTGAATAAATACCACATTTGTAGTACGTTTTGTTGGTAAATATTGCCTAATTTGCACCCAATTACAAGCCAGGTATGAAACCAATCTTATCCGAAAGAAATATTGTGGTGGTCTTGTTTGTTCTGGTATTGATCACTTTTTCATTGGCCCAGGAAGACAGCAAGAAAAAGCTGACCCGGATATACTCCGGTGTGGCTACTGAACAGAATACCCGTTTTCTGGGTCAATCCACAACAACGACAAACATATCTGTTCAACCAACTGCTGTTACACCGCAGTAATTTTTACACAATTCCATTTTTTCGAAGCCCTTGTACTTCGCAATAAAGGAACATTAGTCCTTTAAATTATCTCATTATTAAATCGGGATAGGAGAGAGGTGGGGGAGCTGTTTGCAGTGATTGCTCACCACATGGACAATCAGGCAGGAACTGTTTAGTTCACCACTTTGTTGGCGCAACTGCTGCTGGCAAATGCCTCCGGTTTGGCTTTAAAGGCAAATCCCATTCCCAGTATATACCCCATGGCTTCTCGCAGCGCATCATTGCTTTTGAACTGCGGATTGGTGTTGATGTCGGCATGTACTTCCATGTCCACATCATAGGTGGTAAACAGGTGGCAGAGTTCATAGGCAATCTCGATGCTCTTGGCCACTTCCGTCAGCATTCTTTCCTTGATCGTGAACTGCTGCCGGGTTTTTTCATTGTGGATGAACATAAAGCCACCATGACCTTCACGAAGAAAGACAATCACGGTTGCAAACTCTGTTTCCTGTCCTTTTACCTGGGAATCGGTGCCGATACAAACTTTCAGGCGGTAACCCTTATCGGATTCCCGTCTGATGGCATTTTCAACAGCTTCCTTAATCGGTAAATCAATAGGGTCGCCATTAAATCTTCTCCACTTCATATAAAAAGAGGTTTTCCTAAGTTACAGGAAAACCTCTTAATTACAATAGGGGTACGGATTATTGTCCCATTTAAGGGACGGGAAAGCGTTTATTGACGAACCAGCTTATCGGTCCACTGGTTGTTTTGATCACTGAAACGGATAACATACATCCCACTGGCCATGGCCGATGACGGGATATAGTTCATGCCTTTGCTGAGCTGACCTTTAGCGGTTTGTTTACCGGTAAAATCAACCACTTCATAGTTGTAGCTTCCCGGACTGGTGACGGTAATGGTTCCATTGACCAGGTTGGTCAGCAGTTTGGGCCGGTTGTCTGTTCCCACATTGCGGAGAGTGATGACGTTGGAATAATAAGTTCGTCCGTTGTCAAATGTTACTTTCAAACGATACTGAACAGCATTATTTCCCATGGGTTGATAGAGGTACAAACGATCAGCTGCACCAGGAGTAGTCAGGCTGATAAAATTTCTGCCATTGGTGGTGTATTCCAGTATCTGTTCAACCACTTGTTCATCGGCATCAATGAACCAGCTCAGCCGGTGTCTTTCACTGACTACTGCACCGGATAACTCGAGCCTGCGAAGCGGCAGGGTGCTGGTGAAATAATTTCCCTGCAAGGAATAGGAACCCAGACTGGCATAATTGGGCGCATACATATTACCCCTTCCTTCTACTTTCAGAAAGTAAGTGCCTGCATTCAGGGTAGTATCAACGATTGAACTGAGCAGGGTGCCGGGATTGTAAACATTCAACTGTGCCTGTGCTGCATTATAAAGTGTAACCTGCATATCCAGATCGGAGCCTTCATTACCGGTACCTACATTATAGGGTACGGCATTTAATACAAACCGGCCGTTGCCTGGTTGTACAAATTTGATCATATCCTGATCAGTGCTTTGGGTAATCACACCATTGGCCAGGAACTGATTATTGACAAAAGGAACACTGGTGGCATCTACAAAATTGGAAGGATGTTCATCCGTACGGAAACTAAAACCATTGGAACTGGTGATCACACTCAGGTCACTCTGGTAATTGGTACAACCATAAGGGTTGGGACCATTATTCCATAGGGTCAGGTTTTGATAGTAACCTACACCCATGATGGGTGCCCATCCAATTTCACCGGCGCCATTACCGGAATGGTAATCGGAAATTTTAACACAGTTGGCATCATATCTTGCCTGGTGGTACAAACCCAGGGTATGACCAGCTTCATGAGCGGCCGCTTCTGCAATGGCTTTTACCCAGTTTACACCCAGTGCAGCAGTGAAAACAAAACAAGGGGTATCATCTCCCCAGGTAAAGGAGCCAACAAAAGCCACACCACCGGCAGCACCATACCATTGGTGGCTGACAGTCAAGACCACACGCATTCTGCGGTCGATAGGAGCCGCCAGGTATTTGGCTTCTTCTGTGGTGACATTAATATTAAACGGACGGTAATCTTCAGCTACCCGGTTAAAAATAGACACGATATTGGTATTTGACACACCAGAAGCATCACAAACAATCGGGCCATTATAATTCCAGGCAGTATTATCGAGGGTGTGACCATCGAAATCCAGATACAGCACCGCAGTGGCAGTGGGGTAACTGTTCATCACCGGCACCTGAGCACTGGTGAACAACGGCACGCTGAACAGCAGCGCCATCATAGTGGAACGGAAAAGATTTTTCATACAAGGAGGATTTTGTGTTTTTCAATAGGTACAATCGGACACGGACATAAAAACGGGCGAAATCGAAATATTGGATGTAAACGGATATAAACTATTCATTAATCAGGTCGTAAAAATTCTTTTTTACTAACTGGTACTGACCATCAAGGTTCTCCAGTTCATAGAGGTCACCATGGGCAAAACTGACAATCCTGCCCCGGTATTTCACCTGGCCATCTGAACCAACAATCCGGCTCAGGGTCAGGTTAGCCCCATTGAAATTGGAAGAGCGGATGACTACTGTCTGCAATTTGTTATCATACTTGCTGACGGAAGAAATCACTTCTCCTTCAAAACGGAGACTGTTATCAGTACTGAGGTTCAGCCGGGTAGGGGTACCTAATGCGGTTCCCAGCAGGGCATTGAAATCAGTAATGTTTAACTTGATTTTGTCGGGCAGGTTACTGAACAGGCGGGGCTTGTTCAGGTTCGGTTCATTCAACGGGGCATGTTGCTCCTGGGCGAATGAAGAAATACTGCATAGCACAATAGCTGCGCAAAGTACGGAGGTACGTAGGCTTTTCATCGGGACACAATTTTTAAGTCAATAGGATATTGTTCAGCAGTTGCTATCAACTGCAGCTTTCAGGGGGGACGGTGATGCAAGGTTTGTGAAATATTTAAACAGTTCCAAGCAAATGGATGAAGAAAGATGTCAGATTGAGGGCTAGTACCCTGAAGGGATTCGTAAAATTTCGGCGGAGGGGATGGTGATCTACGATTAATACTGGTTAGTACTTAACATTACAAGTGTACAGGCTTCTAAGGTTTTTATGCCTTTTTGCTGTGCTAATTTGTCCAGCTCGGGGTTTTCTGTTCCCGGATTAAAGATGATCCGTTTGGGAGCAAGCGACAGTATATAATCATAGTATTCCTGCTGGTGAGAAGGATTCAGATAGAGTGTTACCGTATCAATTTCTTTTTCCGGCACCGGTTGAACAGTAACAGGTACATCTGCCACCTGGGTATGTTTACGTCCGATCGCAACTACCGGATGACCATGGCTGCGCAAACGCTGTATCGCGAGATAACTATAACGGGAAGGATTATCGGAAGCACCGAGTACCAGGGTTTTTTTGGGAATCATGCTGTAAAACTAGCGAATCGTTATTTAAGATGTATGAACTCCCTGTGCCTGATCTGCACATATTCCCCATAGCCGATGAAAAAATACCAAATGGCCATTACCGGTCCCACAAAAAGCATGGCAAATAAATAAAAAATGATCAATGGAACATCCAGCCGGACCAGGAGGTATAGAACCAATCCGGTGATCAGGATCCAGCGCAAACACATTCCATAGTTATTCCTTTCTTTTTTATTCCGCCAGGAGGCTCCGGTGAATTCATGAACAATATAACTCAGCACTTGCCAGCCACCGAGTATATAATACCAGTTCATCATTGCTCCGGGATCATGGGCGATAAAGGAAATAATAATAAAATAAATCGTAAGCAGCACCTGTACCAGGCTGTCGGCAATTTTAAGGGGCTTTGTCATATATTATATTTTCAGAAAATAATGAAAGTATCAGGGTTTAAAAAAACCGGCGAACCGGTTATCTTATGGGCGCATTTTTTTCCATTCTAATCCGGTTATCAATGTGTACAATAAAGCCATGATTGCTGCCGGAACCAGGGATTGGATCATGATACCCAATCCGCTCATATCATATTTATCTTCTGCGGGCTTTACCATACCATAAATCATGATGGCCAGTACCAGTCCGGTTCCGATCAGGTGCCAGCGGCGCAGGGGACTCTTCCATCCGGCCGGGCCATAGAATCCGTTTACCAGCAGACTGATCAGTTGTAATCCGGCCAGCACCATTAAGCCAATTGAAGCCAGGGCACCCGATTCATCTGCAATCAGTCCGGTCAGGATTGCCAGAATGGCCGCCAGCTGACCAAAAAAATCAAATGTCTTGTACCGGTACATGATTACTTGAATATTTTAATCAGCGAACTTACAAACCAGCTTTCTTCCGCCCGGATCATCCGGTCCAGGGTTTTATCGGCCTGTCTGCCCAGCTTACGGATACTGCTCACCGTATCCACAAAGGTCTTCACATGTTTGTCTTTTTTATCCCCCTCCACATTCTCGAGTTTATCCAGTAATTGCAACATGGGCTCCAGTTCCCTTTTCTTTCTTTCCTTCACGATCTGAGTGACCACTTTCCAGATATCTTTTTCCGCAGTAAAAAATTCCTTTCTTTCTCCGGATAGCAGCACCCGGTCCACCAGTCCCCAGTTGATGAGTTCCCGGATATTCATATTCGTATTGCCCCGGCTGATATTCAGCTCTTCCATGATATCATCCTGTGTCATGGGGTCAGGACTAACCAGTAACAAAGCATGAATCTGGGCCATGGTGCGGTTGATACCCCAATGGGTGCCAAATGCCCCCCAGTTGCTGATAAATTGCTGTTTGGCTTCGGTGAGTTTCATGACACAAAGCTACAAACTTGTTTCCGAATTTTCAAAATATACTGAAAGATGAGGAGGGAAGTCGTTAGTCGGTAGTCTTTAGTCGATAGTC
>DAORJS010000067.1:0-11122 GCA_035439185.1 Chitinophagaceae bacterium | reverse complement strand
TAGCAGCAAAAATGAAAAACAGCCTGGAACTGGATTACCCGAAAGATAAACTCACCATTCTCTGGGTAACAGACGGATCTGATGATGGCACCAACCAGGTGCTGGCCGGCTACAAAGAAGCAACGGTATTACATGATCCTGCCCGCAATGGAAAGATCGGCGCTATGAACCGCGGAATGAAACTGGTGACAACTCCCATCGTCATCTTTAGTGATGCCAATACCATGCTGGGCCGTGAATCAGTTAAGAGAATTGTCAGGCTTTTCAATGATGAGAAAGTTGGATGTGTATCCGGAGAAAAAAGAATTCAGGATAAGGATGCCGATACTGCTTCCGGTGCCGGCGAAGGATTGTATTGGAAATATGAGTCTGCTCTAAAGAAATGGGATGCTGAATTGTATTCTGTTGTTGGGGCAGCCGGAGAACTTTTTGCGATCCGTACAGCACTATATCAGGAAGTGGAAAAAGATACCCTGCTGGATGATTTCGTGATTTCATTACGGGTGGCACAAAAAGGATATACCATTCAGTATGACCCGGAAGCCTATGCCATTGAATCAGCATCGGCCAATGTAAAAGAAGAGCTCAAGAGAAAGATCCGTATTTCAGCAGGTGGTATCCAGTCGGTGGTAAGACTCCGTTCACTTCTCAATATTTTCAAATATGGTAAATTGTCTTTTCAATATATCTCACACCGGGTATTGCGCTGGACGATCACCCCGCTTTGCCTTTTGTTACTGATTCCCACCGGTTGGTTACTGGCCGTAGAGGAAGGTCTGTTCGACTGGGGATTTTATTCAACCTTATTCTGGCTGCAGGTGTTATTTTATATAGCAGCATTAACCGGTTGGTTCCTGGAGAACAGATCCACCCGGGTCAAACTGCTCTTTGTGCCTTATTATTTCTTTATCATGAATTTGTCGGTATTCCTTGGTTTGCGCCGCTACCTGAAAGGGAATCAGTCAGTAAACTGGGAAAGGGCTAAAAGAGCACAATAATCGAAGGTTTGGTGGTTGTATATAGAGAAGTGGCCGCTTTAAGCGGCCCTTTTTTTATTCCAGCAATACAGACTCCGGGATGCAGAAATAAATATAATCCCGTAGATGATGGCACCGATGACTGCTTTTACCCAATCAGCATTAGTAAGCGGGGCTGCGGAAAAGGTATAGCGGACAAAAAGGATGATTATTGCAGTGAGCAGGATCAGTAACCAGAAATTGCTTTTATAAATAGTGATGTTTTTTTCATCGGGCTGAATTTTCTGAATCCGGTTCCATACAAACCAGGTACCCCATACGCTGGAAAATACCTGGATCAGAAAAAATACAGGTTTGTAATCAAGGCTTTTGATATTGTATTGAAGAAAAGGAATCAGCTCCACAAAAAAGCCACCTTCATGTGTAAATGCATCCCAGAGCAGATGGCTGAGGGTACCCAGTAATATTGAATACAATACAATTACTGGATGATGAATCGCAAAATCTGTCCAGTTTCTGGTGGTTCTTTTTTTAAACCTTGCTTGTAAAATGACCGGCAGATGCTGAAGCAGCGGTTGTTTAATGAAATGGTGAAAGGAAATTGCCAGCAGCAGGGCAAGAGGAAGATCCAGTAAAAAAATACCTGCCGTTGTGTGTCCGAACTTCTCCGCATTCCGCATCAGCAGAAAACTTTCGAAGTCCGGCACCACGGCACCTGCCAGGAAGGCAGTATCTGAAATCCGAATCCTTGTTCTTTTTAAAGGTACCAGCAGGGCAGCATGCGCGGGGGTAAATGGCATCTGCTGGATTAAAATATTTTTTCGGCGAAAATCTGGTTTTCGTTCATTTCGGCGATAAGGTCAGCCAGTTTGTTCAGATTGCATTTTGATTTTACAATAAAATCAAAGGCACCGCTTTTCATGGCATTCACAGCTATTCCGATATTCTCATGCGCTGAACATAAAACCACGTTTGTGTCTGTATATCTCCTGTTAACCTGACTCAGTACATCCAGGCCATTCATATCATTCATTTCATAATCCAGGAAAACCAGCGAGGGTCTGAAATGAATATTGTTCAGGCAGTCGCGGCCATTTTTATACTTGACTATATTATGATAGCCCAATTCTTCCAGCATTTGTTCCAGCAGTGAGCCCCAAAATGGGTCATCGTCTACAATAAAGATGATTGCGTTTTCTTTCAGGTTCATTTTTTTGAATTTGACCTTGAAAGTCCAAAGCGATGCCAAAAATAATGTACTTGATTGTCAATAACTTAGAATCGAAATCTGACCTGTTAATCTCCAAAAAATGGAAAAAAATCCACCCGGGGGAGGGAGATAATCAGATGGGCAACCGTTGGATTGTCCGGATGGGCTTTATCAACGGGGGATGTTCGCCCCTTGGGCATCCGAAAAATCAGTTAAAATATATAAGGGATGGTGCCTGTTATATCAGGAAACAGCAGCTTCTTCTTTCTTCCATTCTTTGTCCATATAAAATGTACCAAAGGGAATAATGGATGCCAGTCCGGCTTTCGCCAGCCATTTAAAATCTTTCTTATAATCTGATTTTACTTCGCGGGCCAGTATAAAAAAAGCAACAAAAAGTGCTCCATGCAAACCCCCGACTATTGTAACGGCCATGGGCATACTGGCAAAATATTTCAGTGGCATGGCAATAAAAAGCAGGACTAAAAAAGAAATCCCTTCTGCAAAAGCAGTCTTTCTGAACCAGGAGAATGTTTTTTTCATAAATACAAATCCGCTTTAAACAATTCAATAATTTATAACCTGCTCTTCGATGGTTGCAGGTATTTCCCTCCACTCATACTGCTGGTTACGCAATTGTGGTTCAAAGCCGGCTTCCCGGATCGCATCCTGAATACTTTTATAAGTAAAACGATGTGGGGCACCGGCTGCGCTGACCACATTTTCTTCAATCATGATGGAACCATAATCGTTAGCGCCTGCATGCAGACAGACCGAAGCAGTTTGTTTGCCTACCGTTAACCAGCTGGCCTGTATGTTTTTTACATTAGGCAGCATGATCCTGCTCAGGGCAATCATGCGGATATATTCTTCTGCGGTGGTCAGGTTTTGTACACCCCTGATCCGGGCCAGCAAGGTGTCCACATCCTGAAAGGTCCAGGGTATAAAGGCCAGGAATCCCTTGGCTGTTTCCGGCTTCCGGCTTTGCACTTCCCTGATTTTAACCAGGTGCTCAAATCTTTCTTCAATGGTTTCCACATGACCAAACATCATGGTGGCGGAAGTGGTGATATTTAACTTGTGAGCTTCATGCATAATGTCCAGCCATTCCTGTGCTCCGCATTTTCCTTTGCTGATCAGGCGGCGTACCCGGTCGATCAGGATCTCGGCTCCGGCACCGGGTAATGAATCAAGTCCTGCCTCTTTCAGGGACATCAGCACTTCCCGGTGAGTTGATTTTTCCAGTTTGGTGATATGCGCTACTTCCGGGGGGCCCAGGGCATGCAGTTTTATATTGGGGAACTCAGCTTTAATGGCTTTGAATGTATCAATATAGTATTGCAAACCCAGGTCCGGATGATGTCCGCCCTGTAATAACAACTGGTCGCCACCATATTTCAGGGTTTCTTCAATCTTGCGGCGGTAGGTGGGCATATCAGTGATATAGGCTTCGGCATGCCCGGGAATACGGTAAAAATTGCAGAACTTACAATTGGCAATACATACATTGGTGGTGTTCACATTCCGGTCGATCTGCCAGGTGACCTTACCATGTGGCACTTGCTTTTTGCGCAATTCATCTGCAATCAGCATCAGTTCGGCCAGGGGGGCATGATGGTAGAGATAGACCCCTTCTTCCACCGTCAGGAAACCAAAAGAAGCGGCTTTATCATATATTTCATTTAACTGCATGCTGCAAAGGTACAGGTTCAACAAAAAAGGGCCGAACGGGTTCATCGGGCCGTTAAAATGTTGAATTATTATGTAAGCGGAAAGCAGCCTTGCATCATTTTATGCAAAAAAATTGTCATAAGAGTGGTGACGACCTCAAATACTAAAAAACCGTGATGAAACGGATTCTTTATTGCTTTGCCATAATAATACTCTTCCTGCAACCATTCAAGGGGCAGGCACAGGAGGAGTTTATTGAGCCGCCATCTAAATTCATTACATCGATTCCCTTTATTCAGCTCACAGGAGGTATCATTATCATGCAGGCGAAGCTGGATGATATTGCGGATACACTGAATTTTATACTGGATACCGGCAGCAGTGGAATTTCACTCGACTCCACCACGGCAGATTACCTGAATCTGAAACCCAGTCCATCCAACCGTACCATCCGGGGTATTGCGGGAATCCGGAATGTGAGTTTCTTATACAATCGCAAGCTGCGAATACCGGGGTTGACTATTGACAGTTTAAATTTTCACATTAACGACTATAGCATACTGACCACCGTATATGGTGAAAGAATTGATGGGATCATCGGGTATGCCGTACTGAGCCGCTATATCGTGAAACTGGATTACGATAGTTCAAGGATCACATTTGCCAGTCCGGGTACCATTCGTTATCCGCGCGCCGGATACCTCTTAAAGCCAAATATTTCCCAATTGGTTACCCAGCCCATGCGGGTGAGGGATGACCGTACCATTAATTCCCGTTTTCTTTTCGATCTGGGGGCCGGTCTTTGTATATTATTCTCGCGGGATTTTATTGAAGACAGCAATCTTTTGGATAAAAAAAGAAAACGCTGGCAGAAAGAGGGAGAAGGATTGGGTGGAAAAATTGATATGGAGCTGACGATCGTTAAAGAAGTTAAAGTGGGTCCGTATAAATTCAGGAATGTACCTGCTTTTATTTTTGATGATGTTTACAATGTAACATCTTATCCTCAAATGGGAGGTCTGCTGGGTAATGATATCATGCGGCGGTTTAATGTGATCCTGAATTATCCCGGGGGAGATATTTATATTACTCCCAATAGCCATTTTACTGACCTGTTTGACTATTCCTATACCGGGCTGGAGCTTTATCTGATAGAGGGAAAAATAATTGTGGGCGATGTGGCAGCAGGGTCACCGGCTGAAACGGCCGGACTTAAAGAAGGTGATGAAGTGATGGCCGTTAATAAACTGTTTAATCAAAACCTCAATCAGTATAAGATCGCTCTTCAAAACCCGAACGAAAAAGTAAAACTCATCATCCTGCGTAACGGTGTGATGGAAGAAAGGGAAATCAAGGTTCGCAGTATTCTGCACTGACCCATTTTCAATCAGTGCTTTAACCGGAATTTCAATAACTTTACATCGCCCTCCTTTGCGAAAGCATTGGGGGGCGAATTATCTTAAAGGAATGTAATGCTATGATTCAGTTTGAAAAATTTACATTGTCCAATGGTTTGCGGGTCATTGTGCACCAGGATCTCAGCACCCCAATGGCCGTGGTGAACCTGATGTATGATGTGGGTGCCAGGGATGAAGATCCTGAACGTACCGGTTTTGCGCATTTGTTTGAACACCTCATGTTTGGTGGATCAGTCAATATTCCAAGTTATGATGAACCGCTGCAGATGGCCGGAGGGGAGAACAATGCCTATACCACCAACGATCTCACCAATTATTATATTCAGTTGCCGGCTGATAACATTGAAACCGCCTTCTGGCTGGAAAGCGATCGCATGCTCTCGCTGGCCTTCAGTAAAAAAAGCCTCGATGTACAACGTAAGGTAGTGTGTGAGGAGTTCAAGGAACATTATCTCACCAAACCTTATGGAGATGTATGGCATAAAATGCGGGAGCTGGCCTATACCACCCACCCTTATCGCTGGATGACGATCGGTAAAGAATTATCTCATATCGAAAATGCAGCCCTGGCCGATGTGGAGCATTTCTTTTTCAAACATTACCGCCCTGTCAATGCAGTGTTGGTGGTTGCAGGTAATGTTACCGTTGAAAAAGTAAAGACCCTGGCAGAAAAATGGTTTGGTGATATACCATCCGGAGAAAAATACAAGCGTAACCTGCCTCAGGAACCGGAACAGACAGCAGCCCGCAAACAGGTCATTCATTCCAATGTACCGCTGGATGCATTTTACAAATGCTGGCATATGGCAGGCCGTCTCGACAGAAGATATTATATCGCAGATCTGTTGGGGGATATTCTCAGCGGAGGAGGTTCTTCCCGGCTCTATCAGTCACTGGTAAAAGAAAAAAAACTGTTCAGCAGTATCGAGTGTTTTCATTTCGGAAGTACCGATGCAGGACTGATGGCGATTGAAGGGAAACTGGTAAAAGGGGTAAAGATTGAAGAGGCAGAGAAAGCAGTGGATGCAGAACTGGACAAAATGAAAAATGAACTGGTTTCCGCCAATGAATTGCAGAAAGTAAAGAACAAAACAGAAAGCATGATTGCCTTTGAAGACATGAGCGTGATGAGCAGGGCGAACAGCCTGGCTTATTATGAACTGTTAGGAGATGCTTCCTGGATGAATTTTGAGCTGGAGAAATATGCATCAGTCAGTGCAGAAGATATTCTTCAGGAAAGCCGGAATATTTTCCGGGAAAGTAACAGTAATACGATACATTATCTATCCAATAATTAAGAAAGGAATTTATGCCAGACAGGAAACAGGCACCGGTCATTGTAGATGCAGTGGATTTTGATCTCCGGTTAAAGCAGGCTGAAAAGATTGTTTTAAATAACGGAGTGGAAGTGTATGCAGTGAATGCCGGTGCAGAAGAAGTGATGTCCGTGGAATGGGTATTCTATGCAGGTAACTGGTTCGAAGATAAAAACCTCGTGGCCGCAACCAGTAATTTTTTATTGAGAAACGGGACCAGTAGTAAAACGGCTTTTCAGCTGAATGAACATTTTGAATATTATGGAGCCTATCTCAACCGGGCCTGTTATAATGAAACAGCTACGATCACCCTGCACTGTCTGAATAAGCATATTCAGGAATTGCTGCCGGTGGTGCGGGAACTGATTACTGATTCGTTGATGCCACAGGAAGAACTGGATACCTACCGGCAGAATATGATGCAAAGGCTGAAAGTGAACCTGAAAAAAAGCGATTTTGTGGCCAGCCGTTTGATTGATGCCTATGTATATGGCGAACAACATCCTTATGGAAAATACACCCGTCTGGAAGATTTTGACACTTTGAACAGAGAGGAACTGATTGCTTTTTATAAGCAATATTATCAGCAGGGAAAATTTGTCATGTTTATTGCAGGCCGGCTTCCTTCAGGATGGCAGGAACAGATCAACCATTATTTTGGAGACCTTCCCAATAACGGTGGTGATATGAACAATATCAGCAAAGACCCGTTGGCTGAAAAAAAATCAAGAATCATTAACGATGCAGAAGGGGTGCAGGGATCCATCCGGATGGCCCGGCCTTTTTACAACCGCCATCATCCCGATTTTGTAAAAGCGATGGTGCTCAATACCCTCTTTGGTGGATTTTTTGGTTCACGGCTCATGAGTAATATCAGGGAAGACAAGGGTTATACCTATGGCATTCATAGTTTCCTGCAAAATCATATACACGATTCTGCCTGGGTGATTTCAACAGAAGCGGGCAAAGATGTATGCGAAGCCACGATTGAAGAAGTATACAAGGAAATGAAAATTTTGAGAGAGGAGCTGGTAGATGAAGAAGAGTTGCTGCTGGTCAGGAATTATATGATGGGCAGTATACTCGGTGATCTCGACGGACCTTTTCAGATCATGGCCAGGTGGAAGAATATCGTGCTCAATAATCTGACTGATCAATACTTTTACGATTCCATACAAACGATCAAGACCATCTCTGCAGCAGAATTGCAGGCACTGGCACAGCAATACCTTCGGCCGGAAGATTTTTATGAACTGGTAGTGGTATAAAAATTATTCTTTTATAAAGTTGGTTTTATACCGGAGCCCATCATTGTTTTCGGCCTCCAGGTGATAAACCCCGTTTTTGAGAGCGTGAATATCCACCCTTCCATTACTATTGGCATTGTTGATTAACAGCCGCCCCGTGGCATCAAAAATTCTGATAGAACTGAACTGCACATTACCGGGTACGGTTATTTGTATTAAACCACGTGATGGATTCGGGAAAACACTGATGTCTTTATTGACTGTTACGTCTCTGATCATCACAATTCCTGAATAAGAAAATTGTCCGTCCATATCCACCTGTCGAATCCGGTACAGGCTATTACCACTTCCCGGCGAAGGATCGAAAGCACTATAATTATTCAGACTACTATTACCTAAAGCCGGTAATTCGCTGATGGCAGTGTACTGCTGACCATCCTTACTTCTTTCTATAATATATTTTAATACAGCAGTCTCGCTGGTAGTTGCCCATTTTAATAATACGGAACCATTGGATTGGCGGTTTCCGCTAAAGGAAACCCATTTCACGGGCAATACACCGGACCAGCTGAAATTGCCGATGGAAAAACTCCGGTTTCCGGCCGTGGGATTGTTGGGGTTGTTGGCATAAGACACGGTTAAACTGGTCACTCCGCTGATAATGCTCACATCTGCAAAATCATCGGTGGTATTACCCTGCGTTCCCCGGGCAATGGCAGTAGTGGTTCCACTACCGGTTATTGTTGGTCCGGAAGGAGTGGTCATGGTAATATTTTGACCGGTACTTCCATTGACGGCAGTAACGGTGGCCTGATCGCCGCTGGCCGCATCGGTTCCGTCTATATCATAAATGCGAAAGGATAATCCGGTAACAGCCGGGCTGAAGGTAAAAGTATAGGCAACTGATTCACCGGTAGCGACAAAAGTTACAGAGGAGCGGATGGCGCAGTTTACTGAACAGTCATTGGCAGATCCGGAGGGATTGGCTGCATACTTAACCGGAAAACTGCCGTTAATCCTATTGGTATTACCGGTAATATTCAGGGAAACCGTGGTGGCCGGGCTGCCGATTGACCCGAAATTGGTACTCAGGCTTCCGGTGGTATAGGATACGGTATTCCAGTTCAGATCCTGGCCCAGGCAGTAGTTGGTACATATTATGCCCAGGAACAACAGCATGTTTTTCATAAGGAAATCAATTTAAGGATAACCAAAGATAAGGAATTAGGTAAAAACATTTATTTTGGTTACATATTATAGTTATTCACTATTCACATAGTTCCTGTCAGATTCGTGAAAAAAGAGTTGGTCTGTCCGTGGTTAAAACAATGAGGAAGAGGAAGAAGCGGGGGACTCTGCACGATCTTAATTAGGTTTGCAAAATGAATTTCGATAAAAAGGACTTGTCAAACGATCAGCTTATTCAGTTTTACCGTTCCCTGCTCTGGCCGAGAATGATTGAAGAAAAAATGCTGGTATTATTAAGACAGGGCCGGATCTCCAAGTGGTTTAGTGGGATTGGTCAGGAAGCCATTGCAGTAGGAGCTACTCTTGCGCTTGATCAGGATGAGTGGATCATGCCCCTGCACCGGAACCTTGGTGTATTCACCAGCCGGAATATGCCCTTGCACAAATTATTTATGCAATGGCAGGGTGCACAGGAAGGATACAGCAAAGGAAGAGAAAGAAGTTTTCATTTCGGTAACAGCGAACATCATATCTGCGGAATGATTTCTCATTTGGGTCCGCAACTGGCCATTGCCGACGGAGTGGCCCTCGCCCATAAACTGAAAAATGAAAAAAAAGTATCACTGGCATTTACCGGTGATGGGGGGACCAGTGAAGGAGATTTTCATGAAGCATTAAACGTGGCAGCAGTCTGGGACCTGCCGGTGATTTTTATAATAGAAAACAACGGCTATGGTTTAAGTACACCGGTGAATGAACAGTATCGTTGTATCAGTCTGGTGGATAAAGCCAAAGGTTATGGGATGGAAGGCGTGCAGATTGATGGCAATAATCTGCTCACTGTTTATGAAACCATCAAAGGGGTGCGGGACTATTGTATCAAACACCAGAAACCCTATCTGGTGGAATGCATGACTTTCCGTATGAGAGGACATGAAGAAGCCAGTGGCACTAAATATGTTCCGCAGGATCTGTTCCGTCTCTGGGAGCAAAAGGATCCGATAAAAAATTATGAACAATACCTGATTGAAACTGCGGTGATGACAGAAATGGATGTGGCAGCAATCAGGAATGAATTCAAAGAGAAAATTGAATCTGAACTGGCCTTGGGTTTTGATACCGCTCCGGTGCAGGCGGATACAGAAGATGAACTGGAAGATGTGTTTGCGTCCAGGCAGTTGATGCCAGATGTAAAAGTGCTGGATCGTTTAACTGAGAGCAATACGGGGACTGAAAAAAGACTGATTGATGCCATCAGTGAAGGATTAAGACAATCCATGCAGCAACATTCCAACCTGGTGCTTATGGGACAGGATATTGCTGAATATGGCGGAGCATTTAAAATCACCGAAGGCTTTGTAAAGGAATTCGGGAAAGAAAGAGTACGCAATACACCATTATGTGAAAGTGCGATTGTGGGAACGGCGCTGGGTTTGTCATTGAAGGGATTCAAGAGTATGATGGAAATGCAGTTTGCCGATTTTGTAACGGTAGGCTTCAATCAAATCGTGAACAACCTGGCCAAGATCCATTATCGCTGGGGACAAAATGCGGATGTGGTCATCAGGATGCCGACGGGTGCTGGTGTTGGTGCCGGTCCTTTTCATAGCCAGAGCAATGAAGCCTGGTTTACAAAAGTGCCAGGATTAAAAGTAGTGTATCCTTCTTCTCCTTTTGATGCCAAGGGATTGCTGATTGCAGCATTCAATGATCCGAATCCGGTTTTATATTTTGAGCACAAGGCCTTGTATCGTTCCATCAGCGGGCCGGTTCCGGCTGATTATTACGAAGTCCCTATTGGGAAAGCCCGTTCAGTGAGGTCCGGAGAAGATATTTCGATCATTACTTATGGAAGTGCTGTTCATTGGGCTGTGGACTATGCCGATGCGCATCCGGAGATGTCCATTGATATTCTGGATCTGCGCACCCTGGCTCCGCTGGACTACCTGGCAATCAGGCAATCGGTTGAAAAAACCGGACGTATATTGATTTTGCATGAAGACACATTAATTAGTGGCATCGGTGGTGAAATAGCAGCCTGGATCGGGGAGAATTGTTTTCAATGGCTGGATGCGCCGGTGATGCGATGTGCTTC
>DAORJS010000066.1:0-11146 GCA_035439185.1 Chitinophagaceae bacterium | reverse complement strand
CCCCAGGATATCGGCCGGGTGGTATTGAATTTAATCACCAATGCATTTTACGCAGTACAGGAAAAAAAGAAGACAGCTGATCCCGGCTATGAACCCACCGTTGAAGTGCAAACAACGCTCTCCCCTCTCCCCGGGAGAGGGGTCGGGGCTGAGGTCAGGATCATCATCAAAGACAATGGGGGTGGTATCCCTCCCGCAATCCTCGACAAAATCTTCCAACCCTTCTTCACCACAAAGCCAACCGGACAGGGAACAGGGCTGGGTTTGAGCATGAGTTATGAAATCGTTACCAAGGGACATGGAGGTGAATTACTTGTGGAAAGCCTGGAGGGAGAATATACCCTGTTTACCATCATTTTACCCCTTTAAAATCTTATTTTCACCCATAAACCACCAACAATGAAAATCCTGGTTGTAGACGACGAAACAGATGTACAGGCACTGTTTGAACAAAGATTCCGGAAAGAAATCCGGAGCGGTGAAATGCAATTCGATTTTGCTTTCTCCGGTGAAGAAGCCCTGAAATACCTGAACCAGCATGAACAGGAAGCCGTATTGATCCTTTCTGATATTAATATGCCCGGTATGAGCGGTCTGGAACTGCTCTCCCAGATCAAACAGAAATACCTGAAACCTCCTCCCGTTGTGATGATGATCACTGCCTATGGTGATGAGGAAAATTTTAACAATGCAAAAAAACTGGGGGCGGATGATTTTCTGACCAAGCCGGTTGATTTCAGTTCACTCAAAGAAAAATTAAAAGGAATACACTAATGGCCAAGATTCTTGTTGTGGACGATGAAGCCGATCTGGAGGCATTGATCCGCCAGAAATTCAGGCAGAAAATCAGGGAGCAGCAATATGAATTTGTGTTCGCCATGAATGGAGTGAAAGCACTCGAACAACTGGAAGAACACAAAGATGTGGATGTCGTGCTCAGTGATATCAATATGCCTGAAATGGACGGCCTCACCCTGCTGAGCAGGCTGGGTGAACAACATTCACTGCTGAAATCAGTGATCGTGTCTGCCTATGGTGATATGGATAATATCCGCACCGCCATGAACCGCGGCGCTTTTGATTTTGTGACCAAGCCCGTGAATTTTGAAGACCTTGAGCTGACTATGCAGAAAACCCTGAAGCATGTGCAGCAAATGAAGGAAACCATGCGGGCCATCAAGGAGAATAATATTCTGCGGATGTATGTGGATGAAACCGTGCTCAATTTTATGGGCGGAAAAGAATTTGAACGTTCTTTGCTTGAAAACGAAACCATCGAAGCGACCGTCGCTTTTATTGATATCTGTGGTTTTACAGCAATCAGTGAACATGAAAAACCGGATACCGTAGTGAAACTGCTGAACGATTACTTTGATGTGATGGTCCGGGAGATCATCAGCCAGAAAGGACTGGTTGATAAATTCATCGGCGATTGTGTTATGGCGGTATTCAAAGGAGAATACCACTTAGACCGGGCGATTGATGCCAGTCTGGCCATTCGCTCCAAAATTTCAGCCTTACCAGCCACGGATGGTTTTTCACCCAAAGTATCAATCGGTATCAATAGCGGGGAAATGATTTCCGGTAATATCGGCTCAGGTACCTTGAAAAGACTGGACTATACCGTGATCGGTGATACGGTGAATACGGCTCAACGATTACAAGCGGCTGCCGGTCCCAGTCAGATCGTGATCCAGGAAACCTGTTATGAAAAAATCAAACAGTCCTTCCGGTGTAACCGGATCGGTGAAGTATCGCTGAAAAATAAAACAAACCAGGTCACTATTTACGAAGTATTGGATTAATCCCATGCAGTACCAGCAAGTATATCAGTTCCTGATGCCCAAACTGGAAAACGAGCTTCCGGAATACCTCAGTTATCACAATGCAGCCCATACCAAATCCGTGATTGCCGCAGCAGAATACCTGGGCAGTATGGAAAAAATCAATGAGGAAGAATTGACCCTGCTCAAAACCGCTGCACTTTTTCATGATGCCGGCTTTTTACAACAGGCGGATGGGCACGAAGAAATTTCCTGTATCTGGGCCAGAGAACACCTGCCTGCTTATGGTTATTCCAGCAGTCAGATCGAAGAGATCTGCCGGATCATCATGGCCACCCGTTTGCCACAAACACCGGTGGACCTGCTCGGACAAATCATTTGTGATGCTGATTTATTTTATATCGGGAAAGAAGGATATACTGCGAATGCAGAAAAACTGCACAAAGAATTCAAACACCGTGGATTCGTAAAAACAGAAGAAGAATGGCAGCTGATGCAGGTGGAGTTTTTAGCCAACCATCATTTTTTTACCGCAACAGCCAATAAAGAACTGGAACCCACCAAGCAACTGATCCTGCAGGAACTGAATGCAGGGGTGGAAAAAACATTTACACATGAGCACAGGGAGACGGGCCGGCAGTTGCTGCAGGATATGATATTGACCTTGCTGGGAGTTGCCATTGCAGGTGTGGCACTGAAGCTCTTCCTCGCGCCCAATCATTTTTTCGACGGGGGAGTTACCGGTATTTCCCTGCTGGTGCATGAAGTGTATGATTTCAATCTCGGACTCGTGATCCTGCTGCTGAACCTGCCCCTGATTATCGTCAGTTATTTTTCAATCGGAAAAAGATTTGCCTATCGCACCCTGTTGAGTGTAGTACTGCTGGGTGTGGCCCTCCTGCTGATTCCCAACACAGCGGTCACGGACGATAAGCTGCTGATCGCTGTATTCGGTGGCGTTTTTCTGGGTATCGGTATCGGACTGATCATGCGAACCGGTGCAGCCCTCGATGGAATAGAAGTACTGGCCGTTTATACATTGAAGAAAACATCCTTTACCATCTCTGAAATTATTCTCGGTATCAATATCGTTATATTCACAATAGCAGGTTTTCGTTTTGGTATCGAAACAGCGCTATATTCCATTCTTACCTATTTCACCGCCACACGTTGTATTGATTATGTAGTGGAAGGATTACAGGCCTATACCGGTGTGACCATCGTATCCGGAAAAAGCGAAGCCATCAAATACCAGCTGGTGAATAAACTGGGAAGAGGGATTACGGTTTACAAAGGTGAAAGAGGATTTCTGCCGGGCAAATACCACGTAAGTGCAGATTGCGATATCATTTTCACCGTGATTACCCGGCTCGAATTAAGGAAGTTAAAGAACCTGGTGTATGATGTGGACCCCAAGGCCTTTGTCTTTGCCAATACCATTAAAGAAGCTTCCGGAGGAATCATTAAACGCAGGCATTCACATTAGAAATTGAAAGTTGAAAATTGAAAATTGCATACTATATGGCTTCGTTTTCAACTTTCAATTTTCTCCCGATAGCTATCGGGATTTCAATTCTCATAGCCCTAACACATCCTTCAGCTTCGAATACCCCGAACGGCTGACCGGCACTTTGGCTCCGGTACGTAATACTGCTACATGTCCGTCTTTTTCATAAGGGTCAATCCGGGTGATCTGCTGGATATTGATAATATAGGAACGATGGGAGCGGACAAATAAATGTTCATCGAGTGACTGCTCAAAATGGGCCATGGTCTTGTTCTTCAGGAAATATCCTTCAGCAGTATGAATCTTCACATAGTCATCTGCCGCCTCGAGGTAAAACACATCATGCACGGATATAATCTTGATCTTACTTCCGTTTCTCACCACTATTCTTTGTCTTTGGGTGGGGGATAAAGCTGCTGATTCCAGTAATTCCTGGGCCGGGTTATCTGCTCTGGTCAGTTCTTTTTCTCTCCAGCGGGCAATCGCTTTATCAAATCTTTCCTGGTTAAAGGGTTTCAGCAGATAATCCACGGCATGGGATTCAAAAGCCTTAATGGCAAATTCATCGAAGGCCGTGGTAAAAATCACCGCGGGTGGATTTTCTATCAGCTCCAGCATCTCAAACCCCGTGATCTTGGGCATTTGTATATCCAGAAAAATAAGATCAGGTTGGTGCTGCTGAATGGCTTTCACCCCTTCAAAGCCATCGCCACATTCCTGTATGACCTGTAATTCGGGGTGTTGCTGCAGGTATTCCCGCACCACACTTCTTGCCAGCGGCTCATCGTCGATTAAGATAACTTTATTCATAGCTTATTGTTCAGGTATTGTAATTGTAGTGATAAAGATATTTCCTTTTGCCTCTGTTACCAGCAGGTCTGTCCGGGCAAATAGCAGGTATAGTCTTCGTTGTACCGACATCAGTCCGAAACCGGTTCCCTGTTTGGGAGATGAGGTCTCCGGATCAAAAGGATTTTCCACCCGGATCAGCAGATTCTTTTCCTGATATACGGCACTGATCCGGATCACTGTTTCACCGGTGGTATCATATAAACCAAATTTAATGGCATTTTCCACAACGGGCTGCAGGAGCAGAGCCGGTAGTTTTAGCGAAGTGGCGCCTTCTTCTATTGTTACTTCTGTACTCAGCCGGTTTCCAAAACGCACTTTTTCAATTTCAAGATAGAGTTGCAGATATTGTAATTCTTCCTGCAGGGTCACCCATTGGGTTTCTTCTTTTTTCAAAGTGCCTCTCAGGAAATCAGATAACTGCTGCACCATTTTTCTGGCTTCAGCGGGACGGCTGCCAATCAGGGCGTTAATCGAGTTCAGACTGTTGAAGAGAAAATGCGGTTGTAACTGCTGGCGGAGCTTGAATAATTCTGCTTCTTTGGCCAGTTTCTCGGCATCCACTTTCCGGGATTCGTTTTCTTTTTGCTCCTGCTGATTATACCATAGCATACTGATCATGGTCACACAGCCTAAGAGCAAAAAAGCAATACTGAAACGGATCGACAGTGAATTGTTGAGCAATTCCGTATAGCCGGGATAATGGGCCAATGATAATTTCAACAACCATTTCACCAGCACCAGCCATACAATGGTCAGGAAAAGACAGATGGAAAAGATATTGATATACTGCTGTACTCCGGGTAAATAATACCGCAGGGTATTCATCACCAGCAAGCAGATCAGCAGTAAGAGACTATTACTGATCGCACTGTCAATAATGGCTGTTTCCCAGGACTGGCCAAAAAAATGCAGCACCATGATCTGATCGGTGATCATCACCGCCCAGAAAATGATAAATACGATCCTGAATTTCAGTATGAACAGGGGAGACCTTGCCATGGATTATGCCAGATTCAGAATTTCGAGGCTGTTGCCAAAGCGGATTTGTTCAGCCTTGGCATGAATAAACTTCAGATAACTGTCTGCATCATCGGTTTCCTCCACTTTGGAGTAAAGCTCGGCTCCATCAATCAGTTCCTGCAGCTGATACATTTCACTTACACTGATGAATTGCCATTGCACCAGCTGCTGCCGGTGATTAAAGAATAGTTCTTCTGTCCGCATACCCAGTGATTGTGCCTTGTGAAAAGCTTCCTCCTTACTGTTGGCAAGAATCAGTCTGAGTTGTTCATCAAATTGTGCTTTGTGGCTCCCGTCTCCGCAAATGATACGGAAAACCATTTTTGTGAGATACCAGTTCATGATGCAGGGGTTTAGGTTGTTGGTTTTATAATGGCATACTTTAAAAACTCTTGATCTCGATACCGCCAAAGAGTACAGTGCCTCTGAGGACGAGAATCTTTTCCTGGGATGGATCCGCGGGTTGAATGGATCTTTTATCTTCCAGTCCGCCAAAAATGGTAACGGCTTCTGATTTTACTTCCCAGTTGGCAGGTACTATGAGTTTGGTTCCGCCGAAGATGGTGGTGATTTCCAGTTCCACCCGCCCCTTGATATCAGCTTGTGACAAATTCAGTTCAGTGCCACCGAAAATATTCACGATATCACCTCCTTTAAAATCTTTGGAAAGCATATTCTTTTTGGACCCACCGAATATGGCAGTCACATCAATCAGGTCATCCTGGCTCCAGCTCTCTTCTTCATCCAGAATCGTAGTACTGTCATGACGTCCGGTTGTTGCGTTCATTTTATTTCCCTCTCTGGGTCCGCATCTTTTTCTGGGCCGGAAGATGATAAAGGCACCAATCACCATCAACACAACCGGCCAGATGAATTTTCCGATTGATAAATGAGGATAGAAATCCCTTAAAAGAAAGGCGCCGCCTACCAGTATCAAAACGAGCCAGGCAAATCCCCGGAAATTATGTTTTAAGCCGATGAATACGCCCAGGGCTACCAGAAAGGTTTGCCAGGTAAATACCCAGTTCGGAAAATCGGGTACCGTTGTTCTTAACAGAGCTACCAGTCCGATCAGCAGGATAAAAATACCGGTCCAGATATGGCTGTTTTTACTGCGGTTTTCCCATCTGCTTTCCCAGCGTTCCCGGCCCTCCCGCATATTGCGCCTGAAATCCTCTCTCATGGTCTGTAATTTTCATCAAATCTACCAGTGATAAAGATTACCTGCAAGTACTGATGGGTTATTAGCCGGTGGTTATCGGTGAATGGCGGATAATAAGGGGTAAAAAGGGAGCTATGAATTTTAAAAAAGGCTTAGTTCATAGAACTGCTCCAGATCAACTGGTAGGGATCTGTTTTACCCTTGATACAGGTGAATAAAAAACAGGTAATAAAAGGCATCTGAATTGGATCGTTTCCCTCTTCCTCGATATGCAGGGTACCGCTTACATAGGCTTCTGTTGAAGAAGATTCCAGTGCTTCAAAACCAGTAGGCACGGTTTCGTTGCCATAACCAATATCATAGCGGCGATAGGCGAGTTTTTCTACCAGGTTTTGCACGAATTCAGGTTCGTCAAATTGGGCGGATATGTGTAATTCCTGTTTCATAAAAAAGGCTTTTAAAGCAGCCTCTACCTTTACACCCCGTTTCCGGTATCCACCCCTCGGAGGCTTTTAATGATCTACGTAAATAAGATGCAGGAATCGGGGAAATGATTATTAAGGGAATGTGAAAAAGGGAAATGGCTAGTGGCGAGTGGTAAATGGGGAGAGGCGAGTGGCTAGTGGCGAGTGGGGAATGGGTAGTGGCGAGTAGCGAGTGGGGAGAGGGTGACGTAACAGGAGTGAACGGTTTTTAATTTTCTTCTTCTTTTTAATTTATTTGTTTCTTGTCTCTTGTATCTTTTTTTGTCTCATGTTTCTTTTCCCTATCAAATCAGTTCAAACCTATCCCCATCAAACAAACCCTTATCACTCAGTTTTAAATGCGGTATTACCAGTAAGGCCATAAAAGAAAGCGTCATAAAAGGAGAGGACAATGTGGAACCTAATTCTTCCTTGCTCATGATATCAATGGCTGTATAATCAGCAGCAACCTGATAGCCGTCTGCATTACTCATCAGTCCGGCAACAGGCAGGGGTAAAACAGCTTCCTTCCAGGTTTTTTCATCATTGGACTGACAAACTGCGCTCACGGCACCCCTGTTTTCAATCACGAGGTTTACGGCACGACAAATACTTTCATCATCCACTCCCACCGCAACAATATTATGACTGTCGTGCGCCACAGAAGAAGCGAGCGCCCCTTTTTTCAATTGGAAATTTTTGATAAAACCGCTGGCGATAGCTGCATCATGATACCGGTTTACCACAACAATCTTTAAAAGATCCCTTTCGGTATCACACACAATTTTTCCATTCACCACTTTGGGTTCAAAAAAGAGTTTGTTGGTAATGAGTTGTCCGTCCAGGGCTTCAATCACCGGGATACGGTCAGGGAAACGATTTGCGGGAATTTCAAAATCAGCTGCTTTCTTTTTTGTACAGGAAAATTGATTGACAATTGCTGATGGCTTGCTTTCAATGAAAGATTGACCGTTTTCAGCAACCAATTGTCCATTGATATAGGTTTTGAGTACATTGAATTCAACCAGGTCTTCTACCAAAATAAAATCAGCCGGATCACCTGTACGTAGTAGTCCTACATTTAACTTGTAATGTTGCACCGGATTCACACAGGCTGCTTTCAGAATATGAAAAAGAGGAATTCCTCTGGTAATAGCCCTGGCACAAAGCTGGTTGATATGCCCGAGTACCAGACTGTCCGGATGTTTATCATCACTGCAGAACATCATCTGATCGGGCCAGTCATGCAGTAATTCTATCAGGGCATCAAAATTTTTGGCGGCACTGCCTTCCCGGATAATCACTTTCATCCCGAGCTGTAGTTTGTCCAGGGCTTCTTCCTTTGTAAAACATTCGTGATCGGTGGAAATACCCGCCGCTATATATTGCCGTGCCTGTTCTCCGCGTAAGCCGGGTGCATGTCCATCTACCGGTTTTCCCAACCGATGGGCGGCTGCTATTTTTTTCATGACCTCCTCATCACCTGAAAGTACGCCGGGAAAATTCATCATTTCACTCAGGTACCTGATCTCCTCTCTCTCCAGGAGCACTGCTACTTCATTCGCATCCAGACTGGCACCGGCGGTTTCAAATATGGTGGCGGGCACACAGCTGGGAGCCCCGAAATTGAATTTAAAAGGAACCGTCTTTCCGTTTTCGATCATGAATTCCACTCCTTCCATTCCACATACATTGGCAATCTCATGAGGATCACTCACCGTAGCAACCGTTCCGTGAACTACCGCCAGTCTGGCGAACTCAGCAGGCACCAGCATTGAACTTTCAATATGAATATGGCTGTCGGTAAATCCAGGCAGGATAAAGGGAAGCTGATGGTCGCGGATACCGGTTTTTTCAATGGAAATAATTTTTCCATTGACTACCTGTATACTTGCAGAATAGATTTCATTGAAATGAATATCAACCAGGTTGCCGGTAATAGAAAAGGAAGACATGGAATTGATTTGGAAACCTGTAAATTACTATCTTCAAAGCAATTAATACGATTGGTTATGAGAAAATTCTTACTGCTGGCACTTGCCATATTCATGGTGACAATGGCCTTTGCACAAAAAACAAAAACGACTGCAGCGGCTCCTGTCACTGACAATACTGATGAAGTACTTCTTTCAAAATTGAAATACCGGCTGGTCGGGCCCTTCCGGGGTGGAAGAAGCGGGGCGGTAACCGGTAGTTATACCAGCCGCACAACCTTTTATTTTGGTGGTACGGGTGGTGGGGTATGGAAAACGCAGGATGGAGGCAATAACTGGAAGAATATTTCTGATAAATATTTTGGCAGCTCAATCGGAGCTGTAGCTGTTGCTCCATCCGATGAAACCATTTTGTATGTGGGTGAAGGAGAAAACACCATGCGGGGAAATGTAAGTGAAGGTCTGGGAGGCATGTGGCGCAGTGATGATGGAGGCAGGAGCTGGAAGAATATCGGATTAAAAGATGGCCGTCATATTATCCGGATTGTGATCCATCCGAAAAACCCGGATATTGTTTGGGTGGCCGTGATGGGACATTTATTCGGCCCCAATGAGGAAAGAGGGATTTATAAAACCATTGATGGTGGTAAAACATGGAAAAAAACACTTTTTGTAAATAACCAGACCGGCTGCAGTGACCTGGTGATGGAACCGGGTAATCCTTCCGTTTTTTATGCAGGAACCTGGCGATTGATCCGCACTCCTTATTCACTGGAAAGCGGCGGAGATGGCAGTGCCCTCTGGAAGAGTACAGATGGCGGTGAGACCTGGAAAAACATTTCCGCGTCGAAAGGACTTCCTAAAAATACATGGGGTATTGTTGGAGTAGCTGTAGCCCCATCCAATACAGATAAACTATATGCGTTGATTGAAAATAAAGAGGGAGGTTTATTTATGAGTGCTGATGCCGGTGAAACATGGACACTGGCCAGTAACGATAATAATATCCGGCAGCGTGCCTGGTATTATACCAAGGTATTTGTGGATCCCAAAAACGAAAACAAAGTGTATTGCCCGAATGTGGGATTTATGCTGAGTACAGATGCTGGTAAAACATTCAAAAGTATCAATACCCTCCACGGCGATCACCATGATCTCTGGATTGATCCGGCAGATGGCAACCGGATGATTGTAGCCGATGACGGCGGAGCCCAGATAAGTTTTGACGGAGGAAATAACTGGAGCACCTATATGAACCAGCCAACCGCACAGGTATATCGCCTGAGCACAGATAATGCATTTCCTTACCGGATCCTCGGTGGTCAGCAGGATAACAGCGCCTTCCGTATCCGTAGCCGCACCTATGGTGCAGCCATTACTGAAGCAGATATGGAATCAGCGGCCGGCAGTGAGAGCGGATATGTGGTTGCCGATCCGCTGAATCCGGATATCACTTATGGTGGTAATTATATGGGCATGTTACAAAGACTGGATCACCGCAGCGGTGAAAGCAGACTGATCAATGTATGGCCGATTGATAATATGGGTGCCGGCGCAGAAGCAGCCCGTTATCGTTTTCAATGGAACTATCCCATTTTCTTTTCACCCCATAATCCGAAAAGATTATACGCTGCCGGTAATCATCTTTTTGTAACTGAAAATGAAGGCAAGAGCTGGGAAGAAATTTCTCCTGATCTCACAACAAATGATAAAAGCAAGCAAGCTTCCAGCGGAGGCCCCATCACCAAGGACAATACATCAGTGGAATATTATTGCACCATTTTCACGGTTACTGAATCTCCCTATGAAAAAGACCTGCTCTGGACCGGTAGTGATGACGGTCTGATTCATGTGAGTAAAGATGGCGGTAAGAACTGGTCCAATGTCACACCACCTAATTGCCCAACGGCCATGATGTGGAACTGCGTGGAAGCAGATCCGCATAAAAAAGGAGCCGCTTATTTTGTGGGCACCCGGTATAAGTCAGATGATTTCAGACCTTATATCTACAAAACTGAAGATTATGGCAAAACCTGGAAGCTGATCGTGAATGGTATTCCTTCCATGCATTTTGCAAGAACGGTAAGGGCAGATCAGAAAAGGGCTGGTTTATTGTATGCCGGTACCGAATACGGTATGTATATCTCCTATGATGATGGAGCCAGCTGGAAATCATTTCAACTGAATCTGCCCGAAGTTCCCATCACCGATCTGTTAATTAAAAATAATGACCTGATCGTGGCCACACAGGGCAGAAGTTTGTATATCCTGGATGATCTGGGTGTACTGCAGCAAAAGAACAGCAGCTTACTCAATAAGAACCTGCATGTGTTTGATGTAAACCCGGCCTACCGTATGCCCGGTGGAGGCCGGAGAAGAGGTGGTGGAGGCAATACTGCCGCAGCTGTGCCCAATGCCGGTAC